>CAZVLI010000028.1:0-12949 GCA_964627965.1 uncultured Rhodospirillales bacterium | reverse complement strand
ATGGTGCGGCAGACCCGCTGCATTTCCGGATCGCCGGTGATCAGGTCGGCGAAGGCACCGCCGGCGCCGCCCTGCATCAAGCGCCGGTTCTCTTCCTCCAGCTTGAAGACGTGCCAGGCGCGGCTGATGATCAGCTTCAGCACCTCGATGTCGACCGGCTTGGCGTAGAAGTCGTAGGCGCCCAGGCTGATGGCGCGCACCGCGTTGGCGTGCTCCTCGTTGCCGGACGCGACGATCACCTTGGTCTGCGGCCGGATCGCCAGGATGTTCTCCAACGTCGCCAGCCCCTCGGTGGCGCCGTTCTCGTCCGGCGGCAGCCCTAGGTCGAGCACGACCACCGGCGGCTCCTGCGCGCGCACCGCGGCCAGCGCCGACTCGCGATCGCCGGTCACCTCGATCTCGAAGTCCGACATCGCCCATCGCATCTGGCTCTGCAGCCCCGGATCGTCCTCGACCACGAGCAGTTTCAAGGTCTCGTCAGCCACGCGTCATCCTCGCTCCACCATCTTCCGCCGGTACCCGTTCGTCGACACCGCCATCGTCCTCCTGGCGCAGCAACACCCGCATCGTGGTGCCGGCGCCGGGCTGGCTCAATACTTCCAGGCGGCCACCCATGCTGCGCACCAGTTCCCGGGTCTGGTAGGCACCGATGCCATAGCCCGAACCCTTGGTCGTACGCAGCGGCCGGAACAGCTGGTCGCGGATGAAGGCCGCGTCCATGCCTGGGCCATTGTCGATCACCTCGATCACCGCCATCTCGTCCTGGCGATCGAGCCGGACGGTGACCTCGCCTTCGTCGCCAACCGCTTCGCGCGCATTCTGCACCAGATGGCCGACCACCGCGGTCAGCGCTTCCTCGTCGGCCAGCGCCTGCAGGCCGTCTTGCCCGTCGGCCTCCAGCCGCACCGTGGGCCGGCCCGTCTGCCACGGCGCCAGAACCTCGCGCAGCAGCGGGGCCAAGGCCAGCAACCGGTTCTGGCGCTGCTGCTGCTCGGGCTCCTGGCGCAGCTGGCCGAGCAGGTTGCCCATCTTCTCCACCGAATTGCGGACCGTGTTCATCGCGTCCTTCTGGAACTCCGGATTGTCCCAGTGCTTGTCCGCGTTGGACAGGATCAACGACAGCTGGCCGGTCACATTCTTGATATCGTGGACGACGAAGGCAAAGCGGCGGTTAAAGTCCTGCAACTGTTGCGCATCCACCAGGGCGCGCAGCACCGCTTCCTCGGCCAGGTAGCCGCCGACCTGCCGCCCCAGCGTCTTCAGCAGATCGTAGGCCTCCCAACCCGGCTGATGCGGCACGCGCGGCTGGCCGAGGATCAGGAAGCCCTCCAGCCGCTCGCGGTGCTGTAGCGGCACGATGAGCCAGCTACGACGCAGGTCCGCGATCCAGCCGGGCAGCTCCAGGCCCTCGTACTTCGACGGGTCCTCGCGCCACTCAGCCAGGTTCACGATCCAGTTGTGCTGCTCGAAGTAGCGCACCAGCGGGCTGTCGAACCCGACGTAGGGCAGGTTCTCCGGGAAATTCCAGCGACCGGCGGGGAAGTAGGTGCGCTCGTTGTCCCAGCGCATCCACAGCGCGCCGGCCGGGCTCTCCACGATCGACGCGGTTGCGCGGATGGCTCGGTCGTACAGCCGGTCGTCGCTGGCCGACATGGTGGCGATGAACTTCTGCCACTCCTCGCGGTAGTCGTAGCGGTAGGAGAAGAAGTTGCGGCTGATGACGAAGCGCAGCCAGGCGCGGCTGGAACCGGAGCTCAGCGCCAGGAGCATCAGGATCACCGCGACGGCGAAGAAGATGATCTGAAGCGTCGGGCCCCACTGGCCGCCGACGTTGCGCAGGTAGAAACCGACCGCGGCCATACCGACGAGGTAGACGCCGCTGCCGACCACCGACGCGGTGTGGAACACCGCCCGGCGCGAGACGTGAATGTCGGTCGACCAGTCCTTGTTGCGGCCGGCGGCCACCGCCAGCAACGGCATCGCCAGCGCGTTGATCGCGCCGCGCGCCTCCAGCAACGGCAGGCTCACCCGGTTCAGCAGCAACGCGTCGGCGTAGATGAACAGGTCGTAGACGAAGATCGCGCCGAGCGCGAAGGCGACGAACTTCAGCGACCAGAGCAGGTTCTCGTCGGCGTTGCGGACCATGTTCTCGATCAGCACCAGCCCGCCGACCGCCAGCGCCAGGCGCGAGACGATCACCATTTGCGGCGCGGCGATCAGGCCGGCGCCGTGCGCCGCGTTCAACGACAGCACCGCCAGCGCGACGACGCCGAACCCGGCGGCGAGCAGGCGCGGATGGCCGCTGGCAAAGGCCGAACGCAGCACCGGCTGGACCAGGCTGCCGGCGAAGGCGAGCCAGGCCAGCGAGCGTGCCACCTCGGCCAGCGCGGTCAGTGCCGGCGGCACCACCACGCCCTCCAGCGCGGCGGCCAGCGACCACAGCATCGAGATGACGCAGGCCGCGAGCAGCATCAGACCCGCCGGCCGGCGGCTCCCCGCCAGCAGCAGCAGGACGGTCAACGCCAGAAACGCGACGGTTGCCGCCAGGTGACTTACGGCCGTGATTTCGAACGCCAACGTGTGACCCCTGGGAGGTCGATCGCAGCCGATCGATCAGCGCACGCCTGCGGCTCCGGGCCACAGGACGACGCGAACAGTCTGCAACAGAATAATGATGTCGAGGAACAGACTACGATTCTTGATGTAGTACAAGTCGTAGGCGAGCTTTTCCTTGGCATCCTCAATAGAGGCACCGTACGGGTAACAGACTTGGGCCCAGCCGGTGATGCCCGGCTTTACCCGATGCCGCTCGGAGTAGTACGGCACCGCCTCGCACAGCGACTCGACGAAGAAGGGACGCTCCGGCCGCGGGCCGATGAAGCTCATCTCGCCGCGCAGGACGTTGATGACCTGCGGAATCTCGTCCAGGCGGGTCTTGCGGATGAAGTTGCCGACGGCGGTGATGCGGTCGTCGTTGGCGGCCGCCCAGCGCGGGCCGGACTTGGCCTCGGCGTCGACCTTCATCGAGCGGAACTTCAGCAGCGTGTAAACCTTGCCGTCGCGGCCGACGCGATCCTGGCGGAAAAACACCGGGCCCGGACTGTCGAGCCGGATCATGATCGCGGTCATCGCCATGATCGGCAGGGTGAAGATCAGGAACAGGGTCGACACCACGACGTCGACCACGCGCTTGGTCACGTCCTGGCTCAGGCTGACACGGAAGCCGTCGGAGAAGATCAGCCACGACGGATCGAGCTGGTCCAGGCTGATCTTGCCGACCTCGCGCTCCACGAAGGTCAGAAACTCGGTGACGCTGACGCCCTTGAGCTTGCAGTTCAGCAGCGCCCGCACCGGCAGACCGCGCCGGTTGTCCGGGGCGACGACGATCTCGTCGGCATCGAAGCGCTCGATCTCGTCCCAGAGCTGCTCGGCGCTGATGTCGCCGCGCGGGATGCGCGCCGACGACTGCAGCAGCGCGTCCTCGTCGTCCATCGAGACGAAGCCGACAATCTCGAAGCCGTTGTTGCGGTTGGTCGGGATCACGTCGAGGAGGCGCTTGGCGCGCTGACCGGCACCGATCACCAGCACCCGGCGGCGGAACACCGCGACGTCGGCGATGGTGAGGAACAGCAGGCGGGTGAACAGCAGCAGCGTGATCGCACCGGCGATGGCCAGGATCAGCATGTAGCTGGGCGGATACTCGTCCAGCGCCAGCGCCGACAGGTAGAGCAGCGTCAGCGCATAGATCACCGCAGCGATGATGACGAAGCCGAAGCTGAGCCGGATCAGCATCAGCCGGCGATTGGCCATCACGTCGCGGTTATACAGGCCGAGCGACGACAGGATCACCACGCACAACAGCGCCAGGAAGATGCCGAAGTAGGAGATCAACTGATCGTCGGTGGCGGCCAGGAAGCCCGGGTCGAGCTGGGTGGTCAGCAGCACCTGTGCCAGGCACAGAAGCACCAGCGCCTCGATCGTCCCGAGGAAGATCGAAGATCCTGCGATGTAGTGCCTGAACAGCCGGATCATGTCGGTTACCGGACCTGCGCCTGTGCTACGAACAAACTCGTTTCGTGACCGAAATCAAAGCGCACAGGATACGCGCGCGCCCTCGCAATCACGCGGTGCTGCGCGCACCGCGCTTGTCCCCCTGGTTGTCTCGGTCCGGATCGCGGTACCGCCCGGTACCCGATCTTAGACCGTTGGCTGTGATGCCGCATGGTGTCGCCCTCCACGTGTCGTTCCCATGCCGAACGAGCACGTTCCCCACCGCAAGCCCTGTGCCAGGGTGACTCCGCACAGTAAATCAATCGTTTAGCGCATCAAGCCGTGTCACGAGTTTGCCCGAAAGGGCGGATTTGCGCCGACCTGAAACATCCGTGCGACGATTCGTCCCTGCCTGAGACATTGTTGTGGCGGCGGTGGCGCATTGGCTGTGACGGAACGCACATCGGCCGGCCCGGAAGTTCCGGACCGGCCGATGGCGGGTGGGCGCTGGGAGGCGGGGCGCCCGCGGGGAGAGAGGTGGAAAGAGGTCGGGGGCTAGGCGCGCCAGAACGGCTTGGCGGCTTCGAAGTCGGCCTGCGACGCGTCGAGCCCGATATCCTGGAGGTCGCGGGCCGGCAGCCGCGCGAGTTGCTCGCGTTCACGCTCGCGCCGCTGCCACAGGCGCAGGCGGTGGATGAGCCGCTCAAGCAGCGCGCCGCCGGTACCGGCCCGTTCGATCTTGCCTAAGGTAATGTCAGTCATGATCTGTGCCCTTGTTGTGTCGTAGGACACATATCGACCTGAAAAAGCCGTTCCACAAACGACAATAGATCATGGTATGAATGACAAAATATTATCCTAGGACGGCGCTATGAACTCGCTGCCCCCACTAAACGGCCTGCGCGCCTTCGAGGCCGCGGCGCGCCATCTGTCGTTCACCGCGGCGGCGGACGAACTCAACGTCACCCAGGCGGCGATCAGCCACCAGATCCGGCGGCTGGAGGAACGGCTCGGCGTGGCGCTGTTCCGGCGCGCGCACAAGCGGCTGGAGCTGACGCCGGCGGCCGCCGCGTACCTGCCGTCGGTGCGGCGCGCCTTCGACGAACTGCGCGAGGCCACTGACAAGCTGCTCAGTCGCGACCGTCGGCGCATGCTCACCGTCTCGACCACCGCCTCCTTCGCGGTGAAGTGGCTGATGCCCCGCCTGTCGCATTTCCAGCGCGCCTATCCGGAGATCGAGGTGCGGGTGACCACCGGCACCGCGCTGACCGATTTCGCGCGCGACGAGGTCGACGTGGCGGTGCGCTACGGGTTCGGCGACTGGCCGGGCGTGGCCGCCGTGCCGCTGCTGCGCGAGGATGTGTTTCCGGTGTGCAGTCCGGGCTTGCGCGACAGCGAGCCGGGCCTGCGCCGGCCGGCGGATCTGGCGCGGCACACGCTGATCCACATCTCCGCCTACGCCGACGACTGGCGTCTATGGTTGACCGCGGCGGAACTGCCCGAGATCGACCCGACGCGGGGTCTCAACGTCGACCTGGCGCTGTCGGCGATCCAGGCCGCCGTCGACGGCGCCGGGGTGATGCTGGGCCGCACCGCGCTGGTCGGTGACGACCTGGCGGCCGGGCGCCTCGTGGCGCCGTTCGACCTCGTGCTGCCGGCCGCGGCCGCCTACTATGTGGTCTACCCGCCGGCGACGGCGGACGAGCCCTGCGTACGCGCCTTCCGCGACTGGCTTCTGAGCGAGGTCGCGGACGAGGCACCGACACAGGCCTAGGGAGGAATTCGACATGACCCACGGGATCATCTGCGCGGCGCAGCCGGAATCGACCGAGGCCGGGGCGGAGATGCTGAAGGCCGGCGGCAACGCGGTCGACGCGGCCATCGCCTGTGCGCTGGTCGCCGGCGTTGTCGACCCGCTGATGTGCGGTATCGCCGGTTTCGGCAGCCTGCAATTGAAGCGCGCCGGCGAGGCGCCGATCTGCATCGACTTCCACGGCAAGGCGCCGATGGCGACGACACCCGACATGTGGGCCGACCGGATCGAGGGCGAGACCCGCGACGGCTTCGGCTTCATCCTGCGCGACCGGGTGAACGACGTCGGCTACCAGTCGATCACCGCGCCCGGCAGCCTCAAGGCCTATCACGAGGCGCAGTCGGAATATGGCGTGCTGCCCTGGGCCGACGTGGTGCAGCCGGCGATCGACTATGCCGAGAAGGGCTTCCTGATCCGGCCGCACGTCGACTTCTGGTTCAACCTCGACGACGGGTCCGGCCGCGTGCCGCCGGTCGACCGACTGCGCTTCACGGAGTCAGGCCGACGCATCTACTTCCACGGCGACGGCGCGCTGAAGAAGGCCGGCGACTGGATGAACAACCCGGACCTCGCCAACACGCTGCGCATCATCGCCAGGGAGGGCGCGGAGACGCTCTACACCGGCCGCCTGGCGGAGAAGATCGACGCTGACATGCGCGCGCACGGGGCGTTGCTGACCGGCGAGGACCTTGCCGCCTACCAGACCGTGCACACCAAGCCGCTGGAGGGGCGCTACCGCGACTGGGACATCACCACCAACCGGCCGCCCGGCGGCGGGCTGATGCTGCTGGAGATGCTCAACATGCTGGAGAATTTCGATCTCTCCGGCATGGGGCACAACACCTACGAGTACGTGCGCACGGTCTGCGAAGTGATGATGCGGGCGACCTCGGACAAGGACAATTTCATCGGCGACCCGGCGTTCGTCGACGTGCCGATCTCGCGGCTGGCCGACAAGGACTACGCGCGCCAGCTCGCCGAAGCGATCAAGGCGGGCGAGCGCGGCTCGGTGGAGCGGGTGGAACGCGCGCCGGAGGCCGCCGACACCACCCACGTCTCGGTGCTGGACGAGCACGGCAACGCGGTGACGATGACGCATTCGCTGGGCATGCCGTCGGGCGTGATCACCGACGGGCTGGGCTTCATGTACAACGGCTGCATGGGCGTATTCGATCCGCGTCCGGGGCGCGCCGACTCGCTGGCCCCGGGCAAGGGCCGGTTCAGCTCGATGTGCCCGTCGATCCTGTACCGCGACGGCGAGCCGAAGTTGATCCTCGGCGCACCGGGCGGCACGCAGATCGCGATGGGCGTGCTGCACGCCATACTCAACGTCGTCGACTTCGGCATGACCGCGGTCGAAGCAGTCTCGGCGCCACGTTTCTCGGCGACGTCGAGCGCCATCGACGTTTCCAACCGCATCCCGCGCTTCATCCAGCGGGCATTGGAAGAGGACGGCTATGAGGTGATCCGCAGCCACCTCGGCTTCGGTTTCGCCGCGGTGCACGCGATCCTGGTCGACCCGGCGAAGGGCTGGACCGGCGGCGCCGACCCGGGCCACGACGGCATCGCCATCGCGGTCTAGGCGCGTCGGTCAGTTCTGCACGGTCGGGCGCACGACGATGTCGCCGACATCGACCTCGGCAGGCTGCGAGATCGCGTAGCAGATGGCGCTGGAGATCGCTTCGGGCGGCAGCGCCATCGCCTGCATGTTCTCCGAAATCCTTGCCCGAATGTCCGGGTCGGTGATCGCCTCGCCGAACTCGGTGCGGACATAGCCGGGCGAGATTCCCGTTACGCGCAAGTTCGGGCCGGCCTCCTGCCGCAAGCCCTCCAACAGCGTGCGGACGGCGTTCTTGGTGGCCGCGTAGACGGCCTGGGTCGGGACGATTCTGAGGCCGGCCGTGGAGATCACGGTGACGAAATGGCCGCTCTCCTGCCGGCGGAAGACCGGCAACGCGGCGCCGATCCCATGCAAGACGCCCTTCAGGTTCACGTCGACCATCAGGTCCCAATCGTCCTCACGTAGCTTGTCCAGCAAGGAGATCGGCCCGACACCGGCGTTCGAGACAAGAACGTCGAGCCGCCCGAACCGGTCGCAGGCCAGCGCCACCAGTTCCTTCACCGACGCGCGGTCGCGCACGTCGGTTCGCTGACAGATCGCCCGCCCGCCGCCCGCCTCGATCTCGGCGACGACCTCGCGCAGCCGCTCAAGCCGGCGCGCGCCGAGGACGACGCAGGCTCCGTTCGAGGCCAGTTCCAGCGCCGTGGCGCGACCGATACCGCTGCTCGCGCCGGTAATGGCGACCACCTTGTCCCCGAGATTCCCCATCGTCGTGCTCCATCGGTTGCGCATCCGGGACCAGATATCGGCTGACGGTCGGTGTATCTATATGGTTCAGTCGAGAATTCTATTGAGATCGTCCAGAATGACCGATGCCCTCAGCGCCGCCTTCAACTTGCTGGACCTGCACAGCGCCCGCGCCACGCGCTTCGAGGCGGCGGGCGACTGGTCGTTTCGGTTTCCGGCGAAGGCGGCGCTGAAATTCGCCGCCGTGCTGCGTGGCGACTGCTGGATGCTGCACGGCGGCCGGTCGCCTGTCCGGCTACGCGCTGGCGATGCCTTCCTGCTCTCGCACAGTCCCGCGTACGTGCTGGCCAGCGATCCGGAGATCGCGCCCCAGGATGGCCTGGCGCTTTTCGATGGCGGGCGGTCGAACGTGGCACGGCACGGTGGCGACGATCTGGTCGCCATCGCCTGCAGCTTCCGCGTCAACGAGTTGCACCGGCGTCTTCTCACCCGGGCCATGCCGGCCCTGATGGTGATCCCGCACGATGCGCCCTCGGCGCCGGTATTGCGCGCGACGCTGCGGATGCTGGAGCAGGAATTCGACGACGACGGCATCGGTGCGGACCGGATGCGCCGGCACCTCGCCGATATCCTGCTGATCCAGTTGCTCCGCGCCTTCGCCGGGCGCGAGACGGTGAACGCCGACGACACCCGTGCACATCGCGGCAGCTGGATCGGCGCGCTTGCCGACCCGCGCCTCGCGGCGGCGCTGGACGCGATCCACGCGAGGCCGGAACGACAATGGACGGTCGGCGCGCTGGCCAAGCAGGCGGGCATGTCGCGCAGCGCCTTCGCCGAGACCTTCCACGGCGCGGTCGGCGTACCGCCGATCAGCTACGTGCTCAGCCTGCGAATGCAGATCGCGGAGGACCTCCTGCGACAGGGCCGGCGTGTCTCGGATGTCGCCGTCCAGCTTGGCTACGGTTCGCAAAGCGCCTTCGGCGTGGCCTTCAAGCGTATCAAGGGCCGCACGCCGACGGCGCACGCCATCGCGGTCTACAGCGGGTCGACCGCCAGCTCGCTGCGGTCCCGATCCGCCTGATCGGCGATGTCCGGCGTCGCATACTCGAGAAAGCTCTCCGGCAGGGCGGCGCCCCAGTAGACGCCCGATCCGCGCGTCTGCTCGTTCCACACCACCGTCTGATAGTCGGGCGCGAAGACCAGATAGCCGCCGGAGTATATCTCGACCCGGTTGCCGCCGGGCTCGAAGGAATAGAGATAGAAGGCCTGCGAATTGTTGTGCTTGGCCGGGCCGGTCTCGATCGCGATGCCGTTCTCGCTCAGGATGTCGGCCGCGCGCAGGACGTCTTCGCGGTTGTCGACCCAGAACGAGATGTGATGCAGGCGGCCGCGCCCGCCCTTCGCGTCGGCGACATAGGCCAGCTCATGGTGCACGGCGGTCGAGCTCATCCACGAGCCGACCTCAAAGGCGCCATCCTCGTAGACCACCTGCTCACGCAGTCTCAGGCCCAGCTGGTCCATGGCGAACGAACGGTTGGCGCCGACGTCGTTGGCCAGCATCGCCAGATGGTCGAGCCGGCGGACACTGGCGCCGCGCCCGGAGAAGCGCATGGGCAGGTTCTTCAATGTCGAGCGCTTATCCTCAGGCGCGACGTAGCGCTCCTCCTCGTAGTAGACCTCCATCAGATGGCCATCGGGATCGCGAAAGCGATAGCAGCGGCCATGCCCGAAATCGCCATTCGACCAGCCGATACCCAGGCCGGTGGCCTCGATGGCCTTGGCCCGCCTCTCCAGCGCGGCTTCGCTGACCGTGCGCCAGGCCACGTGGCCGATGCCCGGCGCCTTCGCCTCGCTCAGCTTGAAGCTTGTCGTGCAGTAGTCGCCATAGCCCCTGAGGTAGACCGACCTGCCTTCGGTGTGGACGGGCTCGAGGCCGAGCAGTTCGGTGAAGTACCGCAGGCTTTCCTCGAGCTTCGGCGTCAGCAGCTCGATGTGGCCCAGGTGGGCAATGTCCTGCAGCGGCTCGTCAGTTCGTGCCATCGGACTTCCTCGCGACCGATCCGCCGCCCGATGCCAGCTCGGCGGCAACCAACGAGCGACGCTAGCACGGCCCGACGAGGGCCATTCTTGATCTGCATCAAGTCCGCGCGCCCTGTTCGGCCGCGAACACCTCCTGCGGCTCGGCCAGGCCCTTGAGAGTGTGGTGGCCGATGGAGCGTAGATCGCGGCCGCAGGCGGCGGCGAAATCGGCCGAGGTGACCAGGGTCAGGTCGAGCTCGCCGGCCAGCTTCTCCAGCCGCGCCGCCAGGTTCACCGCCGCGCCGATCACCGTGAAGTCGAGCCGGCGCGCGGCGCCGATGTTGCCGTACATCACGTCGCCGACATGCAGCGCCAGGCCGTAGCGCAGCGGCACCTGCCCGGCCGCCTCCCGCCGTCGGTTCAGAGCGCGCATGCGTTGCATCGCCATCTCGGCGGCGGTGAGCGCGGTCTCGCAGGCGCTCTCGACCTCGTCGTCGCCGTCGATCGGGAAGATCGCCAGCATGGCGTCGCCGATGAACTTCAGGACCTCGCCGCCCATCGACTCCACCGGCGCCGCCAAGGTCTCGAAATAGTCGTTCAGCAACCGGATCACGTCGTCGCGCGGCATGCTGTCGGACATCGCGGTGAAGCCGCGCATGTCGGTGTACCAGAGCACGGTGCGCCGGGTCTCGCCGTGCCCGCGCCGGATCTGACCGGTCAGCACCTTCTCGCCAGCGCCATGGCCGATATAGGTGTCGAGCACCGACGAGGCGACGCTGCGGAGCGAATGTAGCTCGCTCACCAGCGAGAGCGCCGGCAGGATCGCCTCGACCATCTCGACATGCGCGTCGGCGAAGCCGTCATCGCTGTTGGCGCCGAGCGAAAAGACCCCGACGCGCCCGGTCGAATGCCGCAGCGGGTAGCCGAGATAGTCGGTCATGCCGGCATCGCGCAGCTCGGTCATCATGGTGAAGTCGAGATTGGCGTCCGGCCCGACCAGCCGCCGGCGCAGCTTCGGCGCGCCGTTCATCAATGCCTGGGTCGGATTGTTGATGAACTGGTCGGTGCGGTTGGTGTCGTGCTGCACGTTCTCGGTGCGCACGCTGCGCTGGCCTTCGAACCACTCGTAGCGCGTGGCCAGCCATTCCGGATGCAGCACCGGGATCGCCCCGGCCAGACGTCCGACCGGCACGCCGGCCGCCAGCAGCCGGTCGCGGACCTCGGTCATCACCAGCGCGTAGTCCGGTACCGTCGGCGCCTCGCGCAGCAGCCAGTCGACCAGCGCGTCGGCGTGACTCATTGCCGTGCCCAACAGGACACGGCAAACGCGAGAAGATGATGAGCGTGCTGTTGCGCGCTCATCCTGTTAGAGCCACCGCGATCTCGTCCACCTTGTCGGGGTAGAAGCACAGGTGATCGGCGATGCGCGCGACCTCCGGCAGCGGGTCGGCGTAGACCCAGGCGATGTCCGCCTCGCCGTCCTTCAGCGAGTAGTAGCCCGCCGTGCCCTTGTAGGGGCAGGCAGTGACACGGTCGCTGGCGACCAGGCGATCCATGCGCACGTCGCTCGGCGGGATGTAGTAGCGCACCGGATGGCCGGTCTCGACCAGGAACAGCGCGTTTGTCGTATCGGCGATGACCTCGCCGCCGGCGGTCACTGTGACGCGGCGCTTGGACGGCAGCACGTCGACCCGCACGAAGGGATCGCGTGCGTGCACGAAGACCTCCTCGTCCTCCTCCCACCAGCTGTCGACGCGACCCCAGTAGAAGGCGACGTAGTCCTTCATGCCGGCGATCTCGTCGTACGGCACCTCGTAGGACCAGACCGCGTTCTCGGCCACGCGGTCGCCGACCTGGATCGACCAGTAGTTGGCGTCGCCCTTGAACGGGCAAAAGGTGGCGTGGTCGGTCGCGGTCATCAGGTCCATGCGCACGTCGTCGCGCGGGAAGTAGTAGACCGGCGTGTGCCGTGTCTCGCGCACCAGCAGCGCGTTGACGCTGTCGGCGACGGTCTCGCCCGCGAACATCACCCGAACGCGCTTCGGCGAACGCTGGAAGGTGACCTGGTAGCCGGGGTGGTCGGCGTAACCGGACGGCCGCGACGGCTTGCGTGGCTGGGTCATGCGGTTCCTCCTGCTGTTCTTACCAATATAGGACGCGGGTCGGGCATGGTCAGGAGGATCAAGGCCGAACCGGCGTTGCAAGCGGCGCCAAAGGCAATCACAGGCGTGTAGGAGCCGAGCACATCGAAGGCGAGGCCGGCGAGCGGCGGACCGACCAGCGTGCCGAGCGCCACGGAGCTATAGAGCACGCCGATGATGGCGGAGATCGAACGGCCGCCGAAATAGTCCGCGGTGAGCGCCGGGGCCAACGCGACGAAGCCGCCGTAGAACACGCCGAACATCAGGGCGAAGACCGCAAGGGTCCAGAAGCCCGACGCGCCCAGCCACCAGACCTGCATCACCCCCATGCCGACGAACATCAGCGCGAAGCCGCGGCGGCGACCGATCCGGTCGGCACCGCCGCCGATGAAGAAGCGCCCCAGTACGCTGCCGACGCCGATCAGCGCGAACAGCCAGACGCCGGTCTTCGCGTCGAGGCCGACGTCGGTGGCATAGGGCGCCAGGTGCACGAAGGGCACGAACAGCGCCAGCGACGAGGCCGAGGTGGCGATGTAGAGCACCCAGAAGGTCGACCGCCCGAAGGCGTGGCGCGCGCCGCGACCGTGGCCGCCGGCCGGCGGCGCCACCTTCGGCGCCGGGTCGCCGTCGGGGTGCAGGCCGCGCGAGAAGGAATTCTCTGCCTGAACCCGGCATTCC
>CAZVLI010000027.1:5310-13140 GCA_964627965.1 uncultured Rhodospirillales bacterium | reverse complement strand
GCGCCGCCGGCCGTGAAAGCATTTCCCAAAGCGCACGGAAGCACGCACGCGAGGGAGACGCCCGATGGATGTCGGCATGATGATGATCTTCACCAACTATGGCTGGGACGACTGTCCCGACGGCCAGGTCTGGGAAGAGGAGATCCGCCTGGCGGGATTGGCGCGCGACCTGGGCTTCGACTGCCTGTGGTCGGCCGAGCATCACTTCAACGACTACTCGTTCATCCCCGACAACGTGCAGCTCATGTCGCACCTCACGGCGCTGTACCCCGACATCGACGTCGGCACGGCGGCGATCATCCTGCCCTGGCACGATCCGCTGCGCGTGGCCGAGAACGTCGCGGTGCTGGACCTGCTGTCCAAGGGGCGGCTGCGGCTCGGCTTCGGGCGCGGGCTGGCGCGCCGCGAATTCGAGGCTTTCCGCGTCAACATGGACGAGTCGCGCGGCCGCTTCGACGAAGGCGCCGCGATGATCATCGAGGCGCTGAAGACCGGCTTCATCGAGGGCGACGGCCCGCACTACAAGCAGCTGCGCACCGAGATCCGCCCGAAGCCACAGCACAGCTTCGACGGCCGCATCTACGCCGTGGCGTCGAGCGAGGACTCGGTCGATTCCTGCGCCAAGCTCGGCGCGCACCAGGTGATGTTCGCCGACCGGCCGTGGGAGATGCGCAAGCCGATGATCGATCTCGGCAAGGAACTGCACCGCAAGTACCACGGCACCGAGCCGCCGCTACCGATGCTGACCGAGTTCATCGTGTGCTCCACCGATCTCGCGTCATGCGAAGAGGAGGCGCGCCAGTACCAGGGCAAGTTCGTGGAGAGCAACTTCTTCCACTACGAGTTCCTGGGCGAGCACTTCAAGACGGTGAAGGGCTACGACGCCTACCAGCAGAAGGCGGAGATCGCGCGCCAGACCGGCATGTCCGGCGCCGTCGACGGGTTCATGAAGGCCGCGAGCTGGGGCACGCCGGACAAGATCCTGCGTGGCCTGGAGGAGCGGCGGAAGCTGGTCGGCGACTTCGAGATGAATGTCTCCTTCCGCTTCGGCGGCACGCCGTTCGACGTCTCCAAGCGCGGCCTGGAGCTGTTCGCCAAGGAAGTCCTGCCAGTGCTCAAGTCCTGGGAACCGGCCAGCGCGAACAAGGCCGCGGAGTGAGCGCACCCGGCAAGACGATCTGCGTCGCCGGCGCCAGTGGGCTGGTCGGCTCGAACATTACCAGGGCAGCGCTGGCGCGTGGCTACACCGTGCGCGGCACGTTGCGCGATGCGGCGGCGCCGACCAAGGCGCCCTACCTCAAGGCCCTGCCCGGCGGCGCCGAGCGGCTATCACTGTTCAGCGCCGACATGGCTGACGAGGGCGCCTTCGACGACGCCGTCGAGGGCACGGACGGCCTGTTCATCGCCTGCCTGATCCCGACCTACTTCGGCCCCACCGGCAAGCCAGCGCGCGAGATGGACGACGAGCAGGGCTATGCCGAGATCATCATGCCGACGGTGAACGGCTGCCTGAATGCGATGCGCTCGGCCGCGCGCCACGGCCTGAAGAACGTGGTGATCTGTTCCAGCACCAGTAGCACCAACCCGGTGCCGCCGGTGCCGATCAAGAACGAGGTCGACCACTGGTCCGACGAGGCCGAACAGTGCCGGGCCAAGAAGTACACCTCGGCGACCAAGACGGTGATGGAAAAGGCCGCGATGGCCTTCGCCGACGAGCACGGCATGCGGCTGTCGATCCTGCTGCCGACCGGCATGTTCGGGCCGGTTGTGCTGCCGGAGCAGATGGAGACCAATCCGCACGTCTGGCTGAAGCGGGCCATCGAACACGGCGAACCGCGGCACGAGAAGATGCCGAACGACTCCACGTCGATGATCCACCTGCACGAGCTGGCGGCGCTGTTCCTGGCGGCCTACGAGAACGCGGACGCGTCGGGCCGTTACTACGGCGTCTACGACAGCTGGCACTGGCAGGACATCTATGCAGAGCTGCACAAGATCCTGCCGGACATGCGCATGCCGACGCCGCTCACCGAAGCGCCGGTGCCGGCGACGGGCTTCGACTTCACACGGCGCGACAGCCTCGGCGTCGCCTTGCGCGACATCCCGACCCTGCTGCGAGAGACGGTGGACTGGATCAAGACCGATCCGTTCGGAGGCGGCAGTTGAGTATGCACTGAAACTCTAGCGGCATGGCAGCCTCCCAGTTGCAAATGGTCACCCTTCATAACCACCTGCACCAGCCGCCGCTTCAGCATCAGACACCCAAATCTATCCCGCCTATTTCCAGTAGAAATTGCCCTCGGCCACTGCGACCGGAACACGGTCAGATGGCCCCTTCCATCGGAAGGATAGCGCCACAGAACCCAAATTATTTAGCCAGTCGTTCCAGTGATCCTTTGCAACGCCACAATGATGCCAAATCGAGATATCATGGTAACCACTATCCAGAAATGCCGTCACAATCTTTGAATGAGAGTAATCTTTATCATCGAGATAATAGTCTTCCCTCTTGTGCCTAAATCCGATTTTCACCAGATCTTTTCCGTCAAGCGATACAGCAAACATGCAGCTATTCAGATAAGTTCTATCTTTTCCACTAATGTTATTGATGCGCGGCAGGATAACATAGTCACCTGCTTCAGTTACCTTGAGATAACCACTCCACCTCACTCCTACAATATGATCCTTGAAAAGACTGGAGAGAGCAGCATCTTTCTTCACGTTAAGTAGAGACATTCTCCCTACTTTTTCATCGACAAATGTCCCGATATTGACACCCACCGGCTTGTCACTTGCCCAAGCCCCGCTCTTCGCTTCCTCAATGTGAACATCTGCAATCAGCCCGGGCTTGAACGACCCCTCCTGGGCGTTCGTTATCTTCGCTACCAGGAGCGCTGAACCAATCACCAAAACCGCCAGTAACGACTTCCTGGACAAATCCATCGCTTTCATTCCCGCGCTCCGTCAAGACTCTCAGCCGGCTTGAAGGTCGGCCGCTGCACGAGACAGTAGCGCCGCTTCAGCAACGGCGCCACTACGGCAAGCATCGCCTTCAGCGCAACGCCGCCGCGTTGCAGGTCAGCCTCAGTCAGCTTCTTTCGTAAATCCCGCAGTCGCTGCAGTCGCGCACTTGTGCAACCGACCGTCTTCAGTTCGCCATAGGCTTCGGCGAATGCCTTGATCCGCTCCAGTTCGTCCAGTTTCCCAGCGGTCTCTGCGTCGTCGCCATTAGACACATGACCCGACGACTCCGAACTCTCGGCTGGATCAGTCTTTCTGGACCGACGCGACAGCAACTCCTCAACCATGATGCGGGCAAGTTGCACGAACTCGCCGTCCGGGTACCTGTCGATATAACTTCCGAGCAGGCGCGGATTGTTGCTGCCACGAACACTTTCCCAGAAGGCGAGCTCAATGGCGCGGTCATCGACGCTACCACCACTGCCCGCGGGTGCCTCCGGCAACGCTACATTCGCGCCCACGGGCACGAACAGGAAATCGCCGCCCTCATGCGCAGAATTCCTGATGTCCGAGTATTGCGGCGTTTGACGTGCGTTCAGGACCACCGGCCGCTTGATCTTCTGGAACAGCGTCTGGCCGTCGATGATGTCCTCGTTCTCACGCAGTGCGCTGAGAAAGGCATTGGCGAACACAGAGTGGCCGTTCTCGCCGCTGTCGGCGACGGGCTCCAGTCCGCCGGAAGCCAGGGCGGTCCGCGTCCGCTTTGCAGCAATGCGCCGGAGCCAAGCGGTGCGCTCAGACCCGACGTCGGGGCCTGATCCGCCGCTGCGCAACAAGGTGCCTGAATAACAGCTGTCGGCGACTATCATCACATGCTTCGCCGACATAGTCTTGAGGTAGCGGGTAAGCGTGCTGTTCGGTATCCACTGCGTGTCATCGTCTTCGCGGGCGTCGACAGGCTGCCAGAAACCCTCACTGGCGACCGGGTCCAGGTAGCCGTGCCCCGCGTAATATATCAGCAGATTGTCTCGCTCGGTGAGTTCGGCGCGCAGCCGGTTCAGTTCGCGCAGTATCTCGGCCCGCCGCGCGTTGAGCAGGAGCCGGACATCGCGGTAGCCGTAGCGACTGCGCAGCAACTCCGCCACAGCGGCCGCATCGCTGACGGCGGTCTCCAGCCTGGGCAGGAACGCATAGTCATTGTTGCCGACGACGAGCGCATAATAGCCGCCGAAGTCGACGCCGGACTGGTCAGCACGGGACTCCGTCGCAATCAGTAGCAATATGATTGCGATGACGCGTCGCATCATTCCCGTGTCCGTCCCCGACGGTGGCAGCATAAACCAAGTCGCGCCTCGCGTGAAATCTGGACATCACACGTCACTCCAATGGGGTGCCAGCACAATCTTGTCGGTGCCGCGCCGCTCACTTACGCTCCGCTCCGTTGCAGGGATACGGTAAGCGTTAAATCGGTTGGTCACCGCCGCCGGCGCACGTCGATGGAAGGAAACGATGGCCCTTGTACTTGAGCGCCTGGACACCAACGCGGACGTCGCGGCCGTCTGCGATGCCCTGAGCCGCGACGGCGCCGTCGTTGTCGAAGGTGTCCTGTCCAAGGCGCAGCTCGACGCGCTGAACGCAGACCTCGACCGGATCGTGGCCCAGACCGCGCCCGGGCTGCGCAACCCGACGATGCAGGCCATGGTCGAGTTCTACGGCGGTCGCACCATCCGCTTCGACGGTCTGCCGGCGAAGTCGCCGACCTTCCTGCAAGCGATGCAGGTGCCGCAGCTCACCGGCGCGGCGGATCACTTCCTGCGACCGAACTGCATCGACTATCTGTTCAACACCGGCCAACTGATCGAGATCCATCCCGGCGAGACCGAACAATGGCTCCACCGTGACGAGGACGCCTGGAGCTTTGTGCCGGCGCCGCGCCCGCAGCTCGAAGTCGAGGCGATGTTCGCCCTGACCGACTTCACCGCCGAGAATGGCGCCACCCGCGTCGTGCCCGGCAGCCATACCTGGCCGCTCGACCGAGAGGCGCGCGACGACGAGATCATCCAGGCGGAGATGCCGGCCGGCTCGGCGCTGATCTACCTCGGCTCGACGATCCACGGCGGCGGCGCCAATCTCACCGCCGATACGAAACGCCGGGGCATGTTCCTGGGCTACGTCGTCGGCTGGCTGCGCACCGAGGAAAACACCTTCCTCACCGTCCCCATCGAGGCGGTGCGCGACATGCCCACGCGCATCCAGGAACTGCTCGGCTACAAGGCGCACCGCGCCATTGGCGTGGTCGACGTCGGCAGCCCGATGGCCCTGCTCGGCCACGGCGCCGACGACTAGGGAAACTCGGTCTTCACGAACTCGGCCATCGGGCTCCACAGGAACCACGACGCGAACGCTTTCTCGTAAGCCGGGCGTCCCTCGATGCGGACCAGGTCGTCGGCTCGCGCACGTCGCAACGTCATCCGGCCAAGCCAAACCTGATGGAACGCCGACAGATCGGCATCGACCTGCAACCCGACTTCGAAGCCCGGATCAGTGACACAGACCGATGCCTCGCCTTTGTCGATCACCAGCCAGAACCGTCCCTTCGCGCCGCGTCCGAAGTCGAAGGCGATGGTGACTCGCTCACGCGGCAGCGCACGGCGATCCAACCGGTGCTGCATACGCCACAGCAACAGACCGGGATCGAGCTCGGCTTCGAACGGCGCCTCGAAGGCCCAGGTCGCGCCCCACTTGCCCATGGCGGTGACCACCGCCTTCAGGTCGCGTCCGGCCTCGGTCAGTTCGTAGCGCTGCCCTCGGCCCTGCCGCTCGATCCGCTCGACAATGCCGCAGGTCTCCAGGCGCCGCAGGCGCGCGCTCAACGTAGAACGCGGGATGCCGGGCAGTCCGCGCGCGATGTCATTGAAGTTGCGTTGACCGAGCACGAGCTCTCGGACCACCAGCATGGTCCAGCGATCGCCGAGAATCTCGTGCGCCTTGGCCACCGGGCAATACTGCCGATAGGTCTGCATCCGGTGATTATGTCATCTCGCGCCGACGAAGGTAGTCCAATCGTTGGACTATGCATGGACTGCATCCCACGCTCCGATGCGTCACTGTTCACCGGAGCAAGGAGGCGATCGGATGTTCGACCGCGACCAGTTTGTCGAGGATTGCAAGCAAGCAGTACTTGAGGGTCAGCGCGCCGTACGCGAGGTAGTCACGGCCGCCGTCGCCGATCCAGCGGCCATCGTCAAAGAGCTCGGCGAACCGGATCACGCCGGCCTGACACCGCTCTACCGCTCACCGTCACTCACCGTCATGCACTTCGTCTGGGCCCCGTGCATGAGCCTGATGCCGCACAATCACGGCATGTACTCCGTTGTCGGCATCTATAGCGGCCGCGAGGACAACGTCCTCTGGCGTCGCGTCGAGGACAGCCTGGAGGCCGCTGGTGCCGCCTCGCTGGGTACCGGAGACGTCACGACGCTCGGTGTCGACATCATTCATTCCGTACTCAACCCGATCGGCAAGCAGACCTGCGCCTTCCACGTCTACGGCGGCGACTTCCTGGGCGACGAAATCGAGCGCAGCCAGTGGGATCACGAAACGCTTAGCGAACGCGCCTGGGACTTCGACATCGTGAAGCGTCAGTTCCGCGAGGCCGAGGCGCGGTTCGAGGCGGCTGCGCACGACTAGCGGCGTGGTATGATCGACGCCGACGTCGCTCGCAGCGACCGGCCGCCAGGAAACTCGCCGATGACCGCCAACTCCGCCCTGTCGCAGATCCATATGCAGATCATGTGGAACCGGCTCATCGCCGTGGTCGAGGAGCAGGCGCAGACGCTGATCCGCACCGCCTTCTCCAACACCGTGCGCGAGGCCGGCGACCTGTCGGCCGGGGTGTTCGACCTGAAGGGCCAGATGCTGGCCCAGGCGGTGACGGGCACGCCGGGGCACGTGAACGCGATGGCCGCCTCGGTGCTTCACTTCATGGATCGCTTCCCGGTCGCGACGATGAAGCCGGGCGACGTCTACATCACCAACAATCCATGGCAGGGCACCGGCCACCTGCACGACTTCACGGTCGTCACGCCGACTTTCCGCAACGGCGAGGTCGTCGCGTTGTTCGCCTCGACCAGCCACGTCGTCGACGTCGGCGGGCTCGGCTTCGGACCGGACGGGCGTCAGGTCTACGAGGAAGGCATCCACGTGCCGATCATGTACCTCGCGAAAGAGGGCGTGATGAACGAGTCGCTGCTGGAGATCGTGCGCGCCAACGTGCGCGAGCCAGTGCAGCTCGAAGGCGACTTCTACTCGCTGGCGGCCTGCAACGAGGCCGGCTCGAAGCGGCTGGTGGCGATGCTGGACGAGTTTGACCTGGACGGCCTGGACGACCTCGGCCAACACATCATCGAGCACAGCCGCGCCGCCATGCTGGAAGAGATCGCGCGGCTGCCGAAGGGCACCTACAACTACGCGATGCGGATCGACGGCTACGACGAGCCGGTCGACATCGTCGCGAAGATGACCATCGCCGACGACGGCATCGACATCGACTTCGACGGCACGTCCGGCGTCTCGCCCTTCGGCATCAACGTGCCGCTGACCTACACGCAGGCCTACGCCTCGTTCGGCGTGCGCGTCGTCGTCGGCAACGCGGTGCCGAACAATGCCGGCAGCCTCGCGCCGGTGCGGGTCACCGCGCCGGAAGGGTCGATCCTGAACGCCCCGCCGCCATGCGGTGTCTCCGCCCGCCATGCGATCGGGCAGATGCTGCCCGACGTGGTGCTCGGCTGCCTGCATCAGGCGCGCGACGGCATCGCGCCGGCGGAGGGCACCTCGTGCCTGTGGAACCCGGTGCTGTACGGTGGCCAC
>CAZVLI010000027.1:0-5300 GCA_964627965.1 uncultured Rhodospirillales bacterium | reverse complement strand
GGCATCGCCGGCGGCTACAAGGGCCAGGCCAGCCCCTTCGCGGTGACCCTGTTCCACAATGGCGGCACCGGCGCGCGACCGGCCAAGGATGGGCTCAACGCCACCGCCTTCCCTTCCGGCGTCCGCAACACGCCGGTGGAGATCAACGAGGCGATCGCGCCGATCGTGGTCTGGCGCAAGGAATACCGGACCGACAGCGGCGGTGCCGGGTCGACGCGCGGCGGCGTCGGCCAGGTCATGGAGATCACCAACGCGGAAGGCGCGCCCTTCGCGATGTCGTCGATGTTCGACCGCGTGCACCACGCCGCGCGCGGCCGGAACGGCGGCGGCGACGGACAGCAGGGCCGCGTCCGGCTCGGCTCCGGCACCGATCTCAAGCCGAAGGGCCGGCAGGCGGTGCCGGAAGGCGACCGTCTGATCATGGAGATGCCGGGCGGCGGCGGCTATGGCGACCCGAAGGCGCGCGACGCGGCGAAGGTGGCGCTGGACGTGCGCGACGGGCTGGTGACGGCGGAGAAGGCGCGGTCGCTCTACGGCGTGGCGGTCGATGCGGACGGTCAACTGGACATGGCCGAGACGGCGCGCTTGCGCGCCTAGGTGTCGTCGAAGCGCGCCATGCGGTTGGCGCAGCCGGTGTAGGGATCGGCGGAGCCAAGAAAGACGATCTCGCGCGGCGTCTTCGGATCGTCGAAGAAATCCGTGGTCAAGAAGACATGCGTCAGGATGCGCCACTCGATGTGCGCCATCGGCGTGCCCTCGCCCAGGTCCAGCACCGTGAACCCGGCCAGGGCCTTCGGCGTCATGCCGTAGACGTCCACCAGGTCGTTGGCCAGCGCCTGAACGTCCTCGTCGCTCATGGTGACGTGCGGGAGTTCGCGACGCAGGACACGGCGCACCGCATCGGTGATGCCGCCGGCGAAGAAGGCGAAGCCGCCGACCGCGACGACGGCGCCAAGCCCGCCCCACAGCAGCTTGCGCCGGCTGATCATGCCAACCGCCTCGCGGCACGGATCGCCATCGCCGAGAGCGTTAGCGTCGGATTGGCCGGCGGCGATGTCGGGAAGGCCGAGGCGCCGAGCACCAGCAGGTTCCGCACGTCGTGCACCAGCAGGTCGGCATCGACAACCGAGTCGGCGGGATCGTTTCCCATCACCACCGTGCCCTGGATGTGGTTCTCCGTCGCCGTCGGTTCCGACGCGAAGCGAACCTCCTCCACCGGCAGGCCTTCCAGCAGTTTCGGCAGCGCCTCGCGTGCGGCGTCGTGCCCGGCGCGCGCGTAATCGGAGATGCCTTCGAAGTGCGCGACCGGGCGCGTCAGGTCGTCGGGATCGAGCTCGACGCTGTTCTTCTCGTCCGGCAGGTCCTCGGCGATCAGCTTCACGCGCACGATCTGCCGCCAGCGGCCGGGCTCGGGACGGAAGAAGGGCTTGTTGTAGCTTTCCAGCAAGATCGCGGCGTGCTTCGCGCGATGCGGGCCGTCGTAGAGCATGTAGCCGTTCGCGGTGATCGAGGTGCTGCCCTGAAAAGCATCGATCCCATCGAGGTAGATGTTCGCCAACAGGCCGACCTGCTCGTGCAGGCGGCGACCCAGCATCGGGTGCGTCATGCCCGAGCGCAGCATGAGGAACGGATTGAACAGCGCGTTGGCGCCCAGCACGACGAGGTCGGCGCCGGCCGTTTCGGCGCGTCCGTCCTTCAGATAGTGCACCGCCGTCGCCCGGCCCGCCTCGAACTCCACCGCCAGCGCTTCGGCGGAGAGCCGCAAGGTCACGCGCGGATCGTCGTACACGTCCGCCATGCCGTTCAGGATCGTGAACTTGGCATCGACCGGGCACAGGTTACAGACCGAGCTGGAGCAGCAGACGCCGCGCGCTTCTGTGGCCTGGCGCGCGCGTGCCGTCGGCTGCTGGAAGTAGAGATCGGGCCAGCGTTGCTTGAACACCCGGTCCGGGTCGGAGAAGCGATGCGGCGGCTG
The DNA here is from genome assembly GCA_964627965.1 of uncultured Rhodospirillales bacterium. Lineage (GTDB taxonomy): Bacteria > Pseudomonadota > Alphaproteobacteria > JAVKFY01. The sequence goes on along the minus strand of CAZVLI010000027.1, from coordinate 3,325 downwards.
CGGGTAAGGTCCGGTGCGCGGGAACAATGCGCTGTTGTCCGGGCCGGAGATCCCCATCGCCGCCTCGACCTCGTCGTAGAACGGCGCCAGGTCGTCGTAGCCGAGCGGCCAGTCACGGCCGACGCCGTAGCGGCTCTGCATCTCGAAGTCGCTGGGCAGGAAGCGCGGCGTACAGGCCCACCAGCAGTTCGAGCCGCCACCGAACGCGATGGTGCTGGTCCACGGCCGCGCCGCCGCGCCGGCCTGCTTGTGCAGCTTCTCGTCGTCGACGGGCGAGTTCTGCCGGTTCTCGACTTGCCAGGCATGCGGCGTCATGGCGCCGCGTTCCAGCACCAGGACGGTGGCATTGGCCGGCAGGTGACGCAGGTGCTCGCGCAGGAAGAAGGCGCCGGCGAAGCCGGTGCCCACGACGACGGTATGGAATCGTTCAGCCATCACGCGCGAGTCTAGAACGTTGTCCGCGTGCCCGGTATGGCACGCAAATCCTAACCCTTGGCGAAACCGAAGGGCGTGACGCGGCGGATATTCTCGTCGATGCGCAGGCGATGGTTCAGCGGCGGGTGCGCGCGCTGGGCACAGTCCAGCCGCTCGCAGACGCGGCAGCTCATGCCGATCGGTGTCACCGGCGCGGTCTTCAGGTCCAGGCCGGTGGCGTAGACCAGCTGCTTGGCGTGCTTCACGTCGCAGCCGACCGCGACGGCCATCGGCTGCTGGCGCCCGAGGTAGCCGCTGCCGACGAGTTCCACGGTGCGAGCGACGGTGAAGAAGGTTGTGTCGTCGGGCATGGCCGCGAGCTGGGTATGGATCTGGCCAGGGGCGCCGAACGCCTCGTGCACGATCCAGCGCGGGCAGGTGCCGCCGAACCGCGCGAAGTGGAAACCGCCGCCCGATAGGCGCTTCGACACATTGCCAGCGATGTCGACGCGCATGAAGAAGAACGGGATGCCGCGGCTGCCCTGGCGCTGCAGCGTGGTCAGGCGATGGCAGACCTGCTCGAACGACGCCTCGAAGCGGCTGCCGAGCAGTTCGATGTCGTAGTGCAGGTCCTGCGCGGCGGCGAGGAACCGCTCGTAGGGCATGATCACGGCGCCGGCGAAGTAGTTTGCCAGTGCCAGCCGGGCCAGTCGCTTGGCCTCGGCGCTGGCGAGCTCGGCCTTGTCGACCAGACGGTCGAGCAGGTCGCGGTGGCCGAGCAGCGCCACCTGCACCGCGAGCTGGAACTTGCGGCCGGACGGCGGCAGTGCCTCGCTCAGCAGGATGCGGCGGCGGTGATGGTCGAAGCGGCGTAGCGTGTCGCCCATGACATCGACCGGGAGCACCCGAGCGCCGACGCCGTGGGTTGCCAACAGATGATCGCACAGGCCCTGGAACAACCGCTCCGGCGCGAAATCGGCGTCGCGCCACAGCTCGTCTGCGGCGGCCTCCAGCTCGGCGACGTGGTTGGAAATCGACTGCAGGTATTCGCGCACCTCGTCGACCGGGAAGCTGACGCCTTCGCCACCGGCCTGGCCGCGCTCGGTCAGGCGCGTGGCCAGGGTCTGCTGTCCCTGCAGCAGCTCGCGATAGGCGTGGTAGAGCGTCAGCACGCCGCCGGCCGCGGCCGGGCTGGCGGCGGCCAGCTCGCGCAGGTCGACGTCCGGCACGGCGCTGGCCTCGAACAGGGGGTCGCGGAACACCTCCCGCAGGCCGGCGATCAGGCTCGCCTCCTCGTCCTGTGCAAACTCGCGCAGGTCGATCTCGAAGGCCTGGCCAAGACGGAACAGCATCGGCACCGTCACCGGCCGCTGGTTGCGCTCGATCAGGTTGAGGTAGCTGGCGGAGATACCGAGCTGCTCGGCCATCTCCGCCTGGGTCAGCCCTTCGCCCTGACGCAGCCGGCGCACCTTGTGGCCGAGCATCGCCTTGCGCTCCATGGTTAACTCCCGAAGCCCCGGAAAAGCCGCGATTTCATACATACTTTACAACATGACAATCGTACGATTGGCAAGCTTCACATCGCGACCCTTTTACATTCAATGGGTTATCGACTTCTCTACAAAACGCTCGTAGCGTCTCCCACGTGCTGTGGTGCAACAGCACGGTACAGTCAAGGAGCCTACAGATGAGCACCGAGTTCGAGAGCCTGGTCAATGCCCCCGCTGGCCGTTTCGACGGCATCCGTCGCGACTACGAGATGGCCGATGTAATGCGGCTGCGCGGCTCGGTGCAGATCGAGCACACCCTGGCCCGCCTCGGCGCCGACCGCCTGTGGCACCTGCTGAACACCGAGCCGTTCGTCAACACGCTGGGCGCGCTGACCGGCAACCAGGCGATGCAGCAGGTCCGCGCCGGCCTGAAGGCGATCTATCTCTCCGGTTGGCAGATCGCGGCCGACAACAACACCGCCGGCGCGATGTACCCGGACCAGAGCCTGTACCCGGCCGACAGCGGCCCGGAGGCGGTGCGCAAGATCAACAACACCCTGCGGCGCGCCGACGAGATCCAGACCCTGGACGGTGAAGGCGACACCTACTGGTACGCGCCGATCGTGGCCGATGCCGAGGCCGGCTTCGGCGGCGTGCTGAACGCCTTCGAGCTGATGAAGAACTACATCTCGGCCGGTGCCGCGGGCGTGCACTTCGAGGACCAGCTGGCCTCGGAAAAGAAGTGCGGCCACATGGGCGGCAAGGTCCTGATCCCGACCGCGCAGCATCTGCGTAACTTGAACGCGGCGCGCCTGGCGGCCGACGTGATGGGCGTGCCGACCCTGGTGATCGCCCGGACCGATGCGGAGTCGGCCAAGCTGCTGACCTCCGACGTCGACGAGCGCGACCGTGAGTTCATCACCGGCGAGCGCACCGCCGAGGGCTTTTACCGCCACAAGGAAGGCCTGGCGTTCGAGCGCTGCGTCGCCCGCGGCCTGGCCTACGCCGAGTATGCCGACCTGATCTGGATGGAGACCTCGACCCCGAACGTGGAGCAGGCCCGCCAGTTCGCCGAGGCGATCCACGCCAAGTTCCCGAACAAGATGCTGGCCTACAACTGCTCGCCCTCGTTCAACTGGTCGAAGCACCTGGGCCCAGAGGAAGCGGAGCGCTTCCAGCGCGAGATCGCGGCGATGGGCTACAAGTTCCAGTTCGTGACGCTGGCCGGCTTCCACAGCCTGAACTACTCGATGTTCGAACTGGCGCGCGGTTACCGCGACCACGGCATGGGCGCCTACTCGGAACTGCAGAACGCGGAGTTCGCGGCCGAGCAGCACGGCTACACCGCCATCCGGCACCAGCACGAGGGCGGCACCGGCTACTTCGACGCGGTCAACACGGCGATCAACGGCGGCGCCTCG
>CAZVLI010000026.1:0-13279 GCA_964627965.1 uncultured Rhodospirillales bacterium | reverse complement strand
GAGGCCTTCGCCGATGCGGCGGTCGTGCGCTGCGCCATCGACCAGGACTACGCCCAACCCGACCAGACGCTGGAAGGCGCGCGGGAAGTCGCGTTCTTCCCGCCGGTCACCGGAGGCGACGCATGATCCGGGTGCAGAGCGAGGACTTCGACGTCGGTGCCGAGCTGAAGGCGATTGCCATCGGGGCGGATGTCGGCGCTATCGCCAGTTTCGTCGGCGTGGTGCGCGGCGGTGATGTCGCCGCGATGACGCTGGAGCACTATCCCGGCATGACCGAGAAGCAGCTTGCCAATATCGAGGCCGAGGCGCGCTCGCGCTGGCCGCTGGGCGAGGTGCTGATCATCCATCGCCACGGGCGGCTGGAGCCGGGCGACAACATCGTGCTGTGTGTCGCCACCTCGGCGCACCGGGCGGCGGCCTTCGAGGCCTGCGAGTTCCTGGTCGACTGGTTGAAGACCAAGGCGCCGTTCTGGAAGCGCGCGGAAGACGAGGCCGGCGGCGACCGCTGGGTCGAGGCCAAGGCGGCCGACGATGATGCAGCAGCGCGCTGGCAGACGAACAAGAACGCGGCGGAGTAGGGAGCGAACGCGACACATGGCCTATCAACCTTTCGACCTGTCCGGGAAGGTGGCGCTGATCACCGGCGGCAATGGCGGCATCGGCCTGGGCTTCGCGGAAGCCGTCGCCGCGGCGGGCGCCGACGTGTGCATCTGGGGCACCAACGACGACAAGAACGCTGCCGCGCTGGAGCAGATCAAGGCGCACGGCACCAAGGTCGCGGCGATGAAATGCAACGTCGCCGACGAGACCGACGTGGAAGCGAAGTTCGCGGAGACACTGTCGCAGTTCGGCCGGGTCGACGCCTGCTTTGCCAACGCCGGCGTCGGTGCCGGTCGGGGCGCGCCGTTCTGGGAGATGACCACCGAGGAGTGGAAGCGGGTCACCTCGGTGAACCTCGACGGTGCCTTCTTCACCTTCCGGGCGGCGTGCCGGCACATGGCCGAGCGCGGCGACGGCGGCCGCCTCGTGGGGACCGCCAGCCTGGCCGCGGTGTCGGGCCAGGCGCGCGGCGAGCATTATGCCGCGACCAAGGGCGCGATGGTGTCGATGATCTACGCCATGGCGGTGGAGATGGCGCGCTACGGCGTCACCGCCAACGTGGTGCTGCCGGGCTGGATCGAGACCGCGATGACCGAGAAGGCGTTCGCATGGGAGAAGTTCGCGGCCAACGTGATGCCACGCATCCCGGTGCGGCGCTGGGGCCAGAAGGAAGACTTCGGCGGCATCGCCGTCTACCTGATGAGCGACGCGTCCAGCTATCACTCCGGCGATACGTTCCTGATCGACGGCGCCTACGGGCGGTTCTGAGGCTGTCTGAAGCGGACCTGGAGCGCGCGGCTTGACCCTGCCCAATTTCCTGATCATCGGGACGCAGAAGGCGGCGACCACCTGGCTGGCACGGCGCCTGGAGGAGCATCCGAAGATCTGGGTCGCGCCGCGCGAGATCCACTACTTCAACCTGCCGGAACATCACGAGCTGGGGCCGGCGTGGTATGCGACGCATTTCGACGCCGCCGGCGACGCGCCGCTGGTCGGTGAAAAGACCCCCGCCTACTTCTGGTCGGCACCGGACGAGGGCGACGATCCGAACGGCTTCGCGGCGCGGATGCACGCGCTGTTGCCGGACGCCAAGCTGATCGTGGTGTTGCGCGATCCGGTGACGCGCCTGATCTCGGCGCTCAGCCACCATGTGCGCCGGCGGCGGGTCTCGCCGCTGGTGGATCCGGACGAACTGCTGTTCGGCGCCTCGGCCGACTTCGGACGGGGCTGGCGGCTCATCGACATGGGCCACTACGCGCAACATCTGCGCACCTACCGGCGCTACTTCGCGGCCGACCAGATCAAGGTCGTGTTCTACGAGGACGAGCTGCGCGCGCGGCCGGAAGAGACGGTGCGCGATTGCTGCCGCTACCTGGGCGCCGATCCCGGCGCGGTGACCTTCTCCATCCGTCAGCGCGAGAACAGCAGCGTCAGCAGCAAGCTCGGGCTTTGCGTGAGCTACTACGTGCCGATCCTGGACCGGCCGATGGGCGCGGTCGAACGCTACCTGTCGCTGTCGCGTTACGAGCCATCGCCGGCGACCAAGGCGAAGCTGTACCAGCATTACCGGCCGCTGAACGAGGAACTGTTCGAGATGCTCGGCAAGCGCACCGATCGCTGGGGCGGACCGGCGGCGAAGGTCGTCGAGGCGGCGGCCTAGAGATAGGACGCGACGCTGCGGCACACGCGGCCGTCGGCCGCGAACTCGAACGTCTCGCAGGCCTTGCGGCCGTCGGCGCGGGCGTAGTTCAAGGTCAGCGCCTCGTACCCGGCGTAGACGTCGATCAGCTCGAAATGAAGGTCCGGCGCGCGCGCCAGCGCTCTCGTCCAGTACGCTTCCAGCGCCGGCTTGCCGACCACACGGCCGTCACCGACAAGCTGTGCGGCGCGTGGCGACAGGAACACCACGTCATCGGTGTAGTGCGACAGGATGCGGGGCAGGTCGCGCGCATTCCAGGCCGCGATCCACTCTGCGGCGAAACTGGCGGCGAAGGCGGCGGGGTCGACCGTCATACGTCCTTCCCCGCCGCTCGTTCCCGTGACCGGCCTCAGATGCCGGCCAGTTCGCCCGCCTGGCTGGGACGGACCACGCGGTCGTAGTCCTCGATCATCTGCCGGCCCAGCGTGCCGACCTGGAAGTGCAGGTCGTCGATCTGGCTCACCGGCGTGACCTCGGCCGCGGTACCGGTGATGAAGACCTCGTCGGCCTGCTTCAGCTCTTCCGGCATGAGCGCGCGTGCGATCACATCGATGCCGCGTCGCTTCGCCAGGCCGATCACGGTCCGCCGGGTGATGCCGTCCAGGAAACAGTCCGGCGTCGGCGTGTGCAGCTTGCCGTCCATGCCCAGGAAGATGTTGGCACCGGTGCACTCGGCGACCTGGCCGCGCCAGTCCAGCATCAGCGCGTCCTGGAAGCCTTCCGCTTCCGCCGCGTGTTTCGACAGCGTGCAGATCATGTACAGGCCGGCGGCCTTGGCATGGACCGGGGCGGTCGCCGGGTCGGGCCGGCGCCACTTCGCGGTCTGCAGCTTGATGCCGGCAAGACGCGCCTCGGGCGAGAAGTAGGACGGCCATTCCCAGATCGCGATGGCGACGTTGATCTTGTTGGCCTGAGCCGAGACGCCCATCATCTCCGAGCCGCGCCACGCCACCGGACGGATGTAGCCGTCGGTGATCTTGTTGACCGTGATCACCTCGCGCGTGGCCGCGTCGATCTCGGCCGGCGTGTAAGGCATCTTCATGTCCAGCATCTTGGCCGAGGTGAACAGGCGCTCGGTGTGCTCTTCCTGCTTGAAGCACACGCCCTCGTAGACGCGTTGGCCCTCGAACACCGCGCTGGCGTAGTGCAGGCCGTGCGTCAGGACGTGCACCCGGGCGTCCGTCCACGGGACGAACTCGCCGTTCATCCAGATCTTGCCGTCGAGCGAGTCGTAAGATTGATCCATTTTTTCCGCTCCCAACGAACGATTATGTCGTAACCAGTGAGGGGAAAGTAACAACGTGATCCAAGTATGTCAACATGGCTGACCTAAAAAATGTCAGACGGCCTGTCCTATCGTCGGGTAAGCTCGCCGCCATGGCCGAACCCCGCGAAGCGTCCCCCGCCGCGTCGACCTCGTACGAGCCGAGCGAGGCCGAACTGCGTCAGGCGATCGAGCTGCTGTTCTATGCCTATCGCGACTTCACCAGCGATCCGGACGCGATCCTCAAGGAGTACGGCTTCGGCCGCGCGCATCACCGCGTCGTGCACTTCATCGGCCGCAACAGCGGGATCACGGTCAGCGACCTGCTCGCGATCCTGAAGATCACCAAGCAGAGCCTCAGCCGCGTCCTCAGCCAGCTGGTGCGCGAGGGCTTCGTACGCCAGGAGCAGGGCAGCCGCGATCGGCGCCAGCGGCTGCTCTACCTGACCGAGAAGGGCCGCGAGCTGGACCGCCGCCTGGAAGCGCCGCAGCGGGTGCGCTTCGCCGAGGCGTTCCGCGCCGCCGGGCCGGATTCTGTGGCCGCCTGCCGCGCGGTGCTGGCCAACCTGATCAACGCCGACGAGCGCGAGCGTATACTGGCGTCGATCGACCGGCCCTGAGCCGGCGCTGCAAGGAGCCGCCGTCCGGCGATGAGCGATCTCGGCCCGCATATCCTGGTGGTCGATGACGATGCGCGGCTGCGCGATCTGCTGCAGCGCTACCTGAGCCGCGACGGATTTCGTGTCACCGTGGCGCCGGATGCGGCGGACGCGCGCAACAAGCTGGCTGGCTTCGACTTCGACCTGCTGGTGCTGGACGTGATGCTGCCGGGCGAGAACGGCTTCGACCTGACCCGGCATCTTCGGCGGGATTCCGACGTGCCGGTGCTGCTGCTGACCGCGATGACGACGCCGGAGGATCGCATCGAGGGGCTGGAGACCGGCGCCGACGACTATCTCGCCAAGCCGTTCGAGCCGCGCGAGCTGCTGCTGCGTATCCGCGCCATCCTGCGCCGGCGCGGCCCGGCCGAGGCACCGCCGGAGCGGCTGCGGCTCGGCGCGCACGAATTCGACGTGGCGCGCGGCGAACTCCTCCGCGATGGCGAGCCGGTGCACCTGACCACCGCGGAGCTGACCCTCCTGCGCTTCTTCGCCGGTCAGCCCGGCGCCACGGTCAGTCGCGAGGACCTGCTGCCGGAAACCGGTGCCAACAGCCTGCGCGCGGTCGACGTGCAGGTCACCCGCCTGCGCCGCAAGATCGAGCCCGACCCGAAGAACCCGCGCTACCTGCAGACCGTCTGGGGTCGCGGCTACGTGCTGTGGCCGGATTGATGCGTTCCTCCTTCGACGGTTTGTTGAGGCTTCAGCACCCACCTCACCCCGACCCTCTCCCCCCTGAAGGGCGGAGAGGGGGCGAATCGTCGATGACGTCGCAAGTCCCTCTCCGCCTTCTGGGGGGAGAGGGGTTTGGGGTGAGGTGGGTGGTTGCGACGTGCTCGATCCCGACGGTCGGGGCGTGGCGCCAATGAACCCGTTCGCCTGGCTCAAGCGGATGATGCCGCGCAGCCTGTTCGGGCGCGCGCTGATCATGATCGTGGCGCCGGTGGTGCTGGCGCAGGTAATCGCGGCGACCGTGTTCTTCGACCGGCATCTGGAGAGTGTGACGCGTCGTTTGACGCGTTCGGTCGCCGGCGACATCGCCTACCTCGCCAGCACGCTGCGGCAGTTCGGTCCCGACCAGGTCGGCTACGAGTTGCTGGAGATGGCGAAGCTGCACATGAACCTGAACGCGGTCTACATGCCGGGCGAGGTGGTGCGGCCGGAGGACACCACGCCGGTCATCGATCCGCTGGAGCAGCTCAAGATCGACACGCTGCGGCAGCACATCACCGGCGTCATGTCGGTCGAGCGGTTCGACGCCGACGAGCAATACGTGATCCGCGTGCAACTCGAGGACGGTGCGCTGTCGGTGGTCGTGCCGGACAATCGCTTCACCTCGGCGACGGCGCATATCGTGGCGCTCTGGACGGTGGGCTCGTCGCTGGCGTTGCTGGCGGTCGCGCTGATCTTCCTGCGCAACCAGGTCCGGCCGATCCGTCAGCTCGCGCACGCGGCGCAGCGCTTCGGCCAGGGCGAGGACGTCGCCTACCGGCCGGCCGGCGCGGCGGAGGTGCGCGCCGCCGGCGCCGCCTTCCTGCAGATGCGCGAACGCATCCAGCGCCAGATCCGCCAACGCACCGAGATGCTGGCCGGGGTCAGCCATGATCTGCGCACGCCGCTCACCCGCATGAAGCTGTCGCTGGCGATGCTGGAGCCGGGTCGGGAAGTGGACGAGATCACGGCCGACGTCGACGAGATGGAGAAGATGGTCGACGGCTATCTCGCCTTCGCGCGTGGGGCACAGGGCGAGCCGGTGGTCGACTGCGACGTCGCCGACCTGCTGCGCGACGTGGTCGACGACGCCTGCCGCCACGGCGGCGACGTGCAGCTGTCGACCGAGGGCGACCTGAACCTGCGGCTGCGGCCGGGTACACTGCGGCGCTGTGTCTCCAACCTGCTGGACAACGCCCGCCGGCACGCGCGGCATGCGATGGTCAACGCCGTGCGCGAGCCCAGCCGCCTGCGGATCGTGGTTGACGACGACGGCCCCGGCATTCCAGCTGAGAAGCGCGAGGACGTGTTCCGCCCCTTCGTGCGCCTGGAGCAAAGCCGCAACGTCGAGACCGGCGGCGTCGGCCTGGGATTGGCCATCGCCCGCGACGCCATCCGCAGCCACGGCGGCGACATCGAACTCGACGAGTCCCCCCAGGGCGGCCTGCGCGCGGTGGTGTGGCTGCCGGCGTGAGCGTGGTTAGAATGTTCCGATGAAAGCCCTGATCTGCGACCAGTACGGACCGCCGGAGACGCTGCGTGTCGGTGAGTTGCCGGCGCCTGAGCTGACGCCGGATGGCGTGCGGATCGCGGTGAAGGCGGCGGCGCTGAACTTCGCCGACCTGCTGGCGATCGAGGGCAAGTATCAGTTCAAATCGCCGTTTCCGTTCGCGCCGGGCATGGAATGTGCCGGCGAGGTCATCGAAGTCGGGCCGGACGTGACCGACCTGAAGCCCGGCGACCGGGTCGCTGCGCATCCGTGGCGGCATTGCCTGGCGGAACAGGCGGTGGCGCCGGCGAACCTCACGCACCGAATGCCGGACGCGATGGACTGGGCCACCGGCGCGGCGCTGACGCTCAGCTACGGCACCAGCCACCATGCCCTGCTCGATCGCGGACGGGTGGGTGCTGGCGAGACGGTGCTGGTGCTGGGCGCCGCCGGCGGCGTCGGGCTGTACGCGGTCGAACTGGCGCACCAGGTCGGCGCGACGGTGATCGCGGCGGCCGGCGGCTCGGAAAAGCTGGACCTGTGTCGGCGTTACGGCGCCGACCACGGCATCGACTACCGCACCGAGGATCTGCGCGCGCGCGTGAAGGAAATCACCGGCGGGCGCGGCGTGAACGTGGTGTTCGACGCGGTCGGCGGCGAGATGACCAAGACCGCGCTGCGCTGCGTCGACTGGGGCGCGCGGCTGCTGGTCATCGGATTCGCCGGCGGGGAGATCGCGCGCATCCCATCCAACCACGTGTTGATCAAGGGTACCGAGGTGATCGGCGTCGCCTTTACGCCGTTGTGCGAGCGCGAGCCGGAACAAGGCAAGGCGGTGATCGCCGACCTCATGCGCCTGTGGCGCGAGGGTCGCATCCGCCCGCACATCTCGCAGCGGCTGCCGCTGGAGCGGGCGGCGGGGGGCATGCAGGCGTTGGGCGGGCGCGGCACCACGGGTAAGGTCGTCATCGACATCGCCACGTAACCGCCCAGCAGGATTTTATCGCCATGCGTTGGAAGGGCCGTCGTCAGAGCCGGAATATCGAGGATCGCCGGGGGCAGGGCGGCGGTTTCGCCAGCCGGATGCCACGCCTGCCGGGCGGGCTCGGACGCGGCGCCAGGCGCGGGCCCGGCCTGCGGTTGCCGATCGGGCGCAAGGGCGGCGCCGGCAGCCTGATCATGATCGCCGTCGTCGTCGGCATCTACCTGTTCATGGGCGGCGATCTCGGTAGCCTGCTCGGCGGCGGGGGCGGGATGCCGATGCAGGGCACGCCGACGACGCAGATCAGCCGGCCCGGGGCGCAGCCGTCGGACGAGCAGGCGCAGTTCGTGTCGGTGGTGCTGGCCGATACGGAGGACACCTGGCACCAGATCTTCCGCCAGGGTGGCTCGCGCTACGAGGAGCCGGGGCTGGTGCTGTTCACCGATCACGTGCGGTCGGCCTGCGGCGCGGCGCAATCGGCGATGGGGCCGTTCTACTGCCCGGGCGACCGCAAGATCTACATCGACCTCAGTTTCTACGACGAGCTACGGCGGCGGTTCGGGGCGCCGGGCGACTTCGCCCAGGCCTACGTCATCGCGCACGAGGTTGGCCATCACGTGCAGACCCTGCTGGGCATCAGCCGTCAGGTGCGTCAGGCCCAGGCCGGCGCCTCGAAGCGCGACCAGAACGCGCTGCAGGTGCGCATGGAATTGCAGGCCGACTGTTTCGCCGGCATCTGGGCGTTCCATGCCGACCGCACGCGTCAGCTCTTGGAGCAGGGCGACCTGCAGGAGGCGCTGCGCGCGGCCTCGGCCATCGGCGACGACGCGATTCAGAAGAAGGCGACCGGCCGCGTGGTGCCCGACGCCTTCACCCACGGATCCTCGGAGCAGCGCATGCGCTGGTTCCGCCGCGGCTACGAGAAGGGCGACGTCGCCGCCTGCGACACCTTCGAGGCGCGGCAGTTGTAGCTAGCTGGTGCCGCCGGCCTTGCGCATGGCGGCGGCGATGGCCTGGGCCTCCGGATCGGCCTGTGCCGCCAGGCCGGCCATGGCACCGGCGTGGTCCTCGGCCTTCCGGTTCTGGCTCAGCTTGGCCTTGCCTTCCAGCCTGGTGATCTCGATCTCGAAGCCCTGGATCGCCTGGATCATGCCGCGCTCGTAATTCGGCGGCAGGTCCATGCGCCACGGCGTCTCGAAGCCGGCCTCGTAGGTGTCCACCAGCCGCTCCAGCATCGCCTTGGCGGCGGTTGGGTCGTCGATCAGGCGCGGCCGGCCGGTGGCGTGCACGGTGATGTAGTTCCAGGTCGGCACGTTCGGCGCGCCGGCGTACCACGACGGCGACACGTAGGCATGCGGCCCCCAGAACACCACCAGCACATCGCGCCCGTCGGCGAAACGCTGCCACTGCGGGTTCGCCTTGGCCATATGCCCGACGAGCGTGCCGAGCGGGCCGCGCTCGCGGTCGTAGAGCAGCGGCAGATGGGTGGCGACCGGCGCCGTTTCGCCGGCGTCGATCAGCAACGCGAAGCTGTAGCGCGTCATGAAGGCGGCGATCTCGTCGCGGTCGGTGATCTCGAAATGTTCGGGCGTGTACATGGGTTCTCCTCGCGCGGCGCTGCCCTACATGCCCGTCGCGGGCTTGTCACCAGCCATTTCGCGCGTTAACCACGCGCCATCTTGACCCGGCGCGCCGGGATTTTCATATGGCACAACGGTATTTCACCGGGAATCGCGCGAGGAGAGCGATGAGCGAGGAGAAACGCACTTTCCAGGCCGAGGTGGCGCGGCTGCTGCACCTGATGGTCAACGCCGTCTATTCCGACAAGGAGGTGTTCCTGCGGGAGCTGATCTCCAACGCGTCCGACGCCTGCGACAAGCTGCGCTACCTGGCGCTCACCGACCCGTCGCTCACCGCCGACGACCCCGACTTCAAGATCGACATCCATGTCGACACCAGCGCGCGGACCATCACCATCGCCGACAACGGCATCGGCATGGACCGTGACGACTTGATCAACCTGCTCGGCACCATCGCGCGTTCCGGCACCGGCGCCTTCGTGCAGGAGATGACCGGCGACGCCAAGAAGGACGCGGCCATGATCGGCCAGTTCGGCGTCGGCTTCTATTCGGTGTTCATGGTCGCCGAGAAGGTCGAGGTCACGACGCTTAAGGCCGGCACCGATCAGGCCCACAAGTGGACCTCCGACGGCGCCGGCGAGTACACGGTGGCCGAGGCCGAACGCGACGGCCGCGGCACCGAGATCGTCGTGCACCTGCGCGAGGGCGAGGACGAGTGGCTGCAGCCCTACCGGCTGGAGCAGGTGATCAAGACCTATTCCGACCACATCGCACTGCCGATCACGCTGGACACCGGCGAGGGGCCGAAGCGGGTCAACGAGGCCTCGGCGATCTGGACCCGGCCGAAGTCCGAGGTCAGCGACGAGCAGTACACCGAGTTCTATCACCACGTCGGTCACGCCGCCGACGAGCCGTGGCTGACCCTGCACTACCGTGCGGAGGGCAAGGTCGAATACTCGGTGCTGCTCTACGTGCCGACGCAGCGGCCGATGGACCTGTTCGACCCGGCGCGCCAGCACCGGGTGAAGCTCTACGTGAAGCGGGTGTTCATCACCGACGACTGCGACGGGCTGGTGCCGCCCTACCTGCGCTTCCTGCGCGGCGTCGTCGACTGCGAGGACCTGCCGCTCAACATCTCCCGCGAGATGCTGCAGTCGACGCCGATGGTGGCGCACCTGCGCCAGGCGATCGCCAAGCGCGTGCTGACCGAGTTGAAGAAGAAGGCCGACAAGGACGCGGAGGGCTACGCCGCCTTCTGGAAGACCTTCGGGCCGGTGCTGAAAGAGGGCCTGTACGAGGATATGGAGCGCCGCGACGAGCTGCTGGCGCTGGCGCGTTTCCATTCCACGCACGGCGATGAGCTGGTCAGCTTGGCCGACTATGTCGGGCGCATGAAGGAAGGCCAGGAGGCGATCTACACGATCAGCGGCGACGACCTCGCCACCCTGCGCAAGAGCCCGCAACTGGAGGGCTTCAAGGCGCGCGGCGTGGAGGTGCTGCTGCTGACCGACCCGGTCGACGACTTCTGGCAGGCGACCGTGCCGGACTACGAGGGCAAGCCGCTGCGCTCGGTGACGCGCGGCGCCGCCGACCTCTCCGGTCTCGGCAAGGTCGAGGGCGATGACGACGCCGGCGACGACGACGATGCGCGCCCCGCCGATCTCGCGACGCTGATCGCCGTGCTGAAGCAGAACCTGGAAGGCGCGGTGAAGGACGTGCGCGAGTCCGACCGCCTGACCGACAGCGCGGTCTGCCTGGTCGCTGACGACGGCGACATGGACATGCGCCTGGAACGCATGCTGAAGGCGCACGGCCAGATCGACCAGGCATCGAGCCGCATCCTGGAGATCAACCCGCGCCACGCCCTGATCAAGACGCTGGTCGAGCGTGCCAAGCAGGGCGGCGCCACCGACGCCCTGGCCGACGCCGCCCACCTGCTGCTGGACCAGGCGCGCATCATCGAAGGCGACCCGGTCCCCGACCCCGCCGCCTTCGCCCAGCGCCTGGCCAGCGTGATGGCGAAGGGGCTGGCGGCTTAAGTCAGAGCTTTCGGCGGAAATAGACGATGCCGGGGCTGTCGTAGAGCGCCTCGAAGTCGGCGTGGCGGACTTCCGCATACTGTTCGAAGCCGGCCTTGAGGTAGGCGGCGATGGCGGCGTCGTTGCCAATGTAGGTGCCGACGTGCGCGGTCGGGATGCCCTGGCCGCGGGCACGCTCGAACAGGGCCTCGTGTAGCCGGCCGATCAGGCCGAGGCCGCGATGGTCCGGCATCGTGTAGACCCACTCGACGCGGATCGTGTCGTCCGGCACCAGCACGGAGAAGAAGCCCTTGGAGCCCTTGTCGAGCCTGGCGATGGCGTCGTCGGCGTCGGCTGACGGCAGCACAAGGCGGATGGCTTCGTGCAGCCTGGCGTCGGTGTGACGGGTGGGCTCGTAGCCGGAGAGCGCGGCGGCACGCTCGCCATCCACGTCCGCGACCAGGAACAGCTTGTAGCTGACGTAGGAGTCCACCGGCGCGACGCAGAGCTCGGCGAGCAGCTGCAGCCGCTCCTCGTCGGTGCATTCGAACACCAGGTCCCAGGTGCCGCGTCCCATGTGGGCGCGGTCGGATTCCTGCATCACCCAGGCCAGGAACGGCGCGTCGTCGGGCGTCGCCGGTCGGATGGAAATGTCGCGTGCGCCCGGCATGTCAGCTCGCCGGCTCCTCCACGCCGGCCTGCTGACAGGCGGCGGTGATGGTGTTCTGCAGCAGGCAGGCGATGGTCATCGGGCCGACGCCGCCGGGGACCGGGGTGATGGCGCCGGCAACGTCTTTCGCCGCGTCGAAGTCGACGTCGCCGACCAGGCGGGTCTTGCCGTCGTCCTTGGGGATGCGGTTGATGCCGACGTCGATGACGACGGCGCCGGGCTTGACCCAGTCGGCGCCGACCATCTGCTGCCTTCCGACCGCGACCACCAGCAGGTCGGCCATGCGGGTGACCGCCGGCAGGTCTTTTGTGCGGCTGTGCGCCATGGTCACGGTGCAGTTCTTCGACAGCAGTAGCTGCGCCATCGGCTTGCCGAACAGCAGCGAGCGGCCGACCACCACGGCGTGGAGTCCCTCGATCGACTTCCCGCCCATGGCCCGGTCGATCAGGATCAGCGTGCCGCGCGGCGTGCAGGGAACCAGCCCCGGCAAGCCGGCGACCAGGCGGCCGGCGTTGACGACGTGCAGGCCGTCGACGTCCTTGTCCGGGTCGATGGCGGCGATCACCGGCGCCTCGTCCAGGCCGTCGGGCAGCGGCAGTTGAACGAGGATGCCGTGTACCGACGGATCGGCGTTGAGCTTGGCGACGGTATCCTCGACCTCGGCCTGGCTCGCGGTCGCGGGCAGGCGGATCTCGTTCGACGCGATGCCGGCCTCGGTCGCGGCCTTGCCCTTGTTGCGCACGTAGACCTGGCTGGCCGGATCCTCGCCGACCAGCACCACGGTCAGGCCCGGCACCAGGCCGTGCTTGGCCTTCAGCTCGGCGGTCTGACGACCGACCAGGGCGCGCACGTCGGCGGAGATCGCCCGCCCGTCGATGATGGAAGCGGTCATTGGCTCTCTCCCCATGCTTGCAGGCGCGCCAGCAGTGCGGCGTCGCCGTCGATCTCGATCAGCTTGTTGCGGCTGGTGGCGCCGCCGGCGACGGCGACCGTGCCGGCCTGCACGCGCCAGGTCTTGGCCAGCAGCTTCACCAGGGCAGCGTTGGCGCGGCCCTTCTCCGGCGCGGCGCAGACCTTCGCGGCGAGCCGAACCTGGCCGTCGGCATCGCTCACCCAGCCTTCGATCCGGTCATGCGACGCGCCCGGCCGTAGCCGTACCGCCACCCTTACCTTGTCGCTGGAAAGGCTGAAGGGCGCCGCCTCAGTAGCCGGAGAGCGCCGGACCGATGTCATAGCGCAGCAGGTTCTGGATGAAGATCAGGATGAAGATCAGGATCACCGGCGAGATGTCGATGCCGCCCAGGTTGGGCAGGATGCGCCGGATCGGGCCGAGCACGGGCTCGGTGACGCGGTGCAGCACGTCGCCGATCATGTAGACGAACCGGTTGCGGGTGTTCACGACGTTGAACACCACCAGCCAGCTCAGCACGACCTGTGCGATCACCACCCAGATGTACAGGTTGATGACCGCGTTGATCAGCCAGAAAAGGGCGTACATGACCGCGCCGGGCCCTCCGCGGGAATCTAGTCCGGCCCCAGATGTATAGGTCCATCAAGCCCTTCGCAAGCACCGGACAGCCGTTCAAGCGGTGTTGAGGCGCCATCCG
>CAZVLI010000025.1:0-13353 GCA_964627965.1 uncultured Rhodospirillales bacterium | reverse complement strand
TGTAGTCCTCGGTCAGGATTTCCATCACCGAGGCCCGCGTAATGCGCGCGATCAGGGCGACGTAGATGATTGCCAGCGCGATCGTCGGCAGGGTGATCGAGCGGATGTGCGGTATCAGGCCTTCCGCCACCGGCTTGTAGCCCTGCACCGGCAGCCACTTCAGCTCGATGGAAAAGGCATACATCAGGCCGTAGCCGAACACGAAGATCGGCACCGAGAAGCCGGCGACGGCGAAGATCATCACCAGCCGGTCGACCCACGTGCCGGCCCGCCAGGCGGCGATGGTGCCCATCGGCACCGCGACGATGATCGCCAGGACCATGGTGGCGCTGGCCAGGATCAGTGTCGGCTCCAGCCGCTGCTGGATCAGCTTGGCGACCGGCAGGTTGGAGAAAATGGAGATGCCGAGGTCGCCCTGCAACAACGCCCACACCCACGTGAAGAACTGGATGTGGATCGGCTCGTTGAGTCCGAGCCGCTCGCGGATCTTGGCGATATCCTCGGGCCGGGCGTAGTCGCCGGCAATCACCGCCGCCGGATCGCCCGGCGTGAGGTGCAGGAGCAAAAAGACAAAGACGGCCACCACCCCGATGACTGGGATGGTGGCCAAAAGACGTCTGACGATATAGGCGAACATGCCTGATCTTATGCTTTGGTTGGGTTCAAGAGTTCTGTGCTCAGCCCTGCTTCTCGATGTTCCAGAAGAACGGCACCGGCGAGATCAGCACGCCCGAGAGCTTGCTGGAGTAGGCCACCGGCTGGAAGAACTGGCCGTACAGAATGTTCGGGACCGTCTTGTAGATCTGCTTTTGCAGCGCCTCGACGATCGCCTTCTGCTTCTCCTTGTTCGGCTCGCGCGCATAGTCGTCACGGAGCTTCTCGATCTCCGCGTCGCACGGCCAGCCGAACCAGGCCTTCTCCTCGCAACCGCCGGAGATGCCGATGTTGGCGACCGGCGACTGCGCATCGGCGCCCGTCGCGTAGGTGTGGAAGATGTTCCAGCCACCGTTGCTCAGCGGCTCCTTCAGCGCACGCCGCGAGGTCAGCGTCGACCAGTCCATCGCCTGGATGTCGACGTTCATGCCGATCTTGCGAAGGATCTCGGCGGTCACGATGGTCGCGCTGTTGAGCACCGGAATGTCGGTCGGCTGCATCATGACGATCTTCTCGCCGTTGTAGCCGGCCTCCTTCAGCAGCGCCTTCGACTTCTCGAAGTCCTGCTTTAGGCCTTCCGAACCCGCCGTCGTCGCGTTTGGCGAACCGCAGATAAAGTAGGCCGGGCAGACCTTGTAGAACTTCGGATCGCCGACGATCACGCGCAGGTAGTCTTCCTGGTTGACCGCGTTCAGCACCGCCTGACGCGCCTTCACGTTGTTGAACGGCGGCAGGGTGTGGTTCAGCCGCAGCCAGCCCTGGGCGCCGAGCGGGTCGATCAGCTCGACCTTCACGCCGTCGGTGCTCTCGAGCTGCGCCATCATGTCCGGCGACGGCGCCTCCCAGTAGTCGATCTCGCCGTTGGCGAGCGCGTTCAGGGTGGTCTGCGCGTCCGGGATGTAGATCCACTCGACCCGGTCAACCTTGGCCACACGGCCACCGGCAGCGGAGCTCGGCGCGTCGGAACGCGGCTTGTAGTCCGGGTTCTTGACGTAGACGACCTTCGAGCCCGGCAGCCACTCGTCCTTGACGAACTTGAACGGACCGGAGCCCATCACGTCGGTGACCTGCGTGAACGCGTCGGTCGCCGCGTGCTCCTTGGACATCATGAACGGGGTGTTCGAGCTGATCTTGCCGATCGACTCCAGCACCAGGCCGTACTTCTCCTTCAACGTCATCTTGAAGGTCTTGGCGTCGACCGCCTCGATCTTGTCGACGAAGTCGAACAGCTTCTGACCCATGCCGTCGCGCTTCGACCAGCGCTGCAGCGAGGCGACGCAGTCCTCGGCGGTCACCGGCGCGCCGTTGTGCCAGGCCAGGCCGTCACGCAGCGTGAAGGTGTACTCCAGCCCGTCGTCGCTGACCTTGTAGTCGCCGACCATCTGCGGCTGCGGAATGCCGTTGGCGTCCACCGCGAACAGGTTGTCGTAAACCAGGTAGCCGTGGTTACGGGTGATGTAGGCCGTGGTCCAGATCGGATCAGTGTTCTTGAGGTCGGCGTGCGGCGCGACCCGAAGCACCGACTCCGCCGAAGCGGCACCGACGCCGAGCGCCAGCGTCATGCCGGCCGCCGCGACGGTGGTTTTCCAGTAGTTCAACGAATGCATATAACGCCCCCGGTTGGCACGGTTAGAGTTCTTGGTCTGGCGAGCCCCCATCAAGGAGCGTGCCAGCTTGGTCAAGCAGCCGCAAGCCGGGCATTCCGGATGCATAGCTGCCTCCCGGCAGGTGCATTTGCCTAGAAATGCCCCACCGCCAGGACATGCTGCCCGAAATATGACCACGCTGTGAAGCCTGCTTGCCGACAAATCACCGCCGCCCTACCGTCGCCCCGGCGACGGCTACGAGTGGGAAGGAGTGGGCATGTTTGACTTGGTGCTGAGCGGCGGGCGTGTGCTCGACCCGGCAAGCGGGCGAGACGAGGTCTGCGACGTCGGCTTCGCGGACGGCAAGGTCGCCGCAATCGGCGATCTGGACGGCAAGGACGCGAAGCAGCGCAAGGATGTTTCCGGCCTGCTGGTCACACCCGGCCTGATCGACCTGCACACCCACGTGTACTGGGGCGGCACGTCGATCGGCGTCGACCCCGACATGGTCGCCCGGCGCAGCGCCTGCACCACCGTGGTCGATGCCGGCACGGCCGGTCCAGCCAACATGGCCGGCTTCCGGGCGCACGTGATCGAGCCGGCCGGCTGCCGGGTGCTGCCTTTCATCAACGTGAATTTCGCGGGCATCTTCGCCTTCTCAGGCCAGGTGATGGTCGGTGAGAACAACGATCTGCGGCTGATCAACACACGCGAATGCGTGCGCGTCGCCCGCGAGCACGAAGACCTGGTGGTCGGCATCAAGGTCCGTGTCGGCGCGGTCGCCAGCGGCAGTAGTGGCGTCGCGCCGCTCGACATGGCGATCGAGGCTGCCGAGGAACTCGGCCTGCCGGTGATGGCCCATCTCGACAATCCACCGCCGAGCCGGCGCGAGGTGGTCGACCGGCTGCGGCCCGGCGACATCCTGACGCACTGCTTTCGCCCCTTCCCGAACGCGCCAGCGCGCGGCGACGGCAAGATCTACGAGGAGATTGTTGCGGCGCGCGACCGTGGCGTGATCTTCGACATCGGCCACGGCGGCGGCTCGTTCGGCTTCGACACGACGCGGCGGATGCTGGCCGCCGGATTCCGGCCGGACGCGATCTCCTCGGACATCCACTCACTGTCGATCGACGGCCCGGCCTTCGACCTGCTGGTGACGATGTCGAAGTTCCTGTCGCTGGGCCAGCCGCTGATGGAGGTGGTACGCGCCGCCACCGTGGCGCCGGCCGACGCGGTCCGCCGCCCCGATCTCGGCCGACTGCAGGAGGGCGCAGTCGGCGACGTGTCCGTCATCGAGGATCGGCCCGGGTGGTACCGCTATGCCGACGTCCTTGGGGAAACGATCCTCGGCGAGCACAAGCTGCTGCCGCGCGCCATTGTGCTCGACGGCAAGCTCTGGCACGAAGCGGACTAGCCGCTAGGGCGCCTTCACGGTGTAGGGCACGTAGCGCACCGACACGGTCTGCTGGTCGAGCTTGCGCAGTTCCTCGTTGAACCGGTTGACCGGTACCGCCGAGGTCATGGTCTCGTCGACGGAGGCGCCGGGCACGCCGGCCGCGAGCGCGACGAAGTCGATCGGCTTGGCGCTGGCGACGACGATCAGTGCCTCGGTGTTCAGCGGACTGTCGGGCAGCGGCCCGCTGGTCAGTTCGGGGTCGGAGCGGCGCGGTAGCGTCAACGTCGCGTTCGGGCGCACCACCACCGGTTCGCTCTCGCTGATCGGCAGCAGCCGGACGATGCGGTCGTCGGCGCCCCAGGCGTACAGGCCGATATAGGCCTGCACCGGGCTCGTGACCTGAAGCGTCAGCAGTTCGCCGGCGACGATCTCGTCGCTCGCCAGCGCCGCCTCGACCTTCGGCGCCAGTGCCCCGCCGAGCGCCCGCACCCGCCCGCGCAGCAGCGCCGACCAGGCATCCCGCCCCTGGTTCTTGCCGCGCGCATCGCGCTCCCAGGTCTCGTCATAGGTGACGGCATCGCTCATCGCCGCCATCACGGCGCGGGCCTCCGCGTTGTCGTCGATCTCGGCCTTCGGCAACGGCCGGCGGGTCGCGGCGGCGATCGTGGCCAGCCGCGCCGCCATGCGGGCGCGCAGTTGCGCTTCGGCGTCGCTGGTATCGGCGGTGATCAGCGCCACGCCGCGGCCCGACCGCTCGCCCTCCTCGCTCGGCTGCAGTTCCAGGCCTTCCGGTAGCGTCGTGCGGCTGACCTGCCCGGTCCAGATGTTCACCTCCTGACCGAGGTCGTTACGCAACGCGAGCCGCACCGAGAGTTGCTCGCCGACCGGCCAGTAGTTGCCGGCCAGCACATAGCCGCCGCCGGCATCGCCGGTCGGACAGGCATCGTCGACCGCATCGCCCAGGATCACGCCACCGCCCGAGATCACGTTGACGGCCGCGCGATGCACCTCGTCGGCGACCTTGGAGACCATGTAGCGGCCGAACGCCGTCTGGATACGGGTGTCCTGGAACGTGATGCGGCCGCGGCACAGCGTCTTCAGGTCCTCGGTGTTCTCCGACAGGTACTTGCCGGCGGCCGCCAGCGCCGCGTCCCAGGCCACCGCCGCGGCGGCACCGGCGCGCTGCACGGTGAACTTGCGCCGTTGCGTGGTCGCCAAGGTGGTCGCCTGGGTCAGGTCATAGGCTTCGTAGCGCAGCGAGACATCCTCGCCGTCGGCCCGCACCTGGCCGACGATCAGCACGCTGGCACCGGCCTTCTTCAGGGCGTCGTCGAAGGCCGCGTCGCACTTCTCCGGCGTCAGCTCGCACTTCTCGGCAATGACGACACGCAGCGATTCCAGGCGGATGAAGGTGTGCTTGCGCTCGCTGTACGAGATCAAGGACGCGACCAGATCGTCATTGAAGGCCTTGGCGCGGGCCGCCGCGATCGGCAACTCCGTCGCCTTGAACGGTCGCACGGCGATGGTGCGGCCCGGCTCGATCAGGTCCAGCAACTCGGCGGCGAATTGCTGGAACTTGGCCTGATCGTCGTCCTGCGCGCGCACCGACGCGATCGGCAACGACAAGGCCATGAGCAGGGCCAGAAAAAGGGCGCGGATCGGCAATAGTCGAGTCCCCTGAAATCGACCGCGATGTTAGCGCAGGTCCGGCAGCGTGGCGAAGAGCCGGCGCGCGATATCGTCGGCCATCGAGTCGACCAGTTCCGGATCCTGGCTCAGTCGCGTCGCGGCGGCAGCCGAGGTGAGCGCGCCGACCGGCCCCAAGGGCAGTCCGCCGTCGCCGCGCCAGGCGTCGTGCCGCGCGCGCCACAGCGGTTCGCCATCACGGCCGGTCAGCGTCGCCTCGACGCCGATGACGCGATGGGCCCAGACCACGACGAAGGCGTCCTCGTCCCGGGTCAACGACCAGTCCAGCACCGCGCCGCACCCCGTCGCGGCGGCGAACCACCGGCGGTCCCTGGCGTCGCCGAGCCCGAGCGCCAGTTCGCCCAGCAGGCGGTCGCGCGCATTCGGCTGAATGACTCGGTCGAGACGCTGCGTCAGCCCGCGCCCAAGCGCCGCCTCCACCGCGCGATCGAGCGTACCGGCCGGCGTTTCCGCCGGCGCGATGACGGCGCAGGTCGGTGCCTCGCGCAACAATCGGTCGGACACCTCGTAACGGACCTGGCGCTGCCAGGGTTCCGCCGCCGGTGCCTCGTAGGGTTTGTAGGTGGTCACCGGCATGCACGCCGCGAGGATGAGCGCCGGGATCGGCCACAGGACTCTAGGCACGGCAGTACCCGTCTCGCGGCAGCGCGATCTCTCCGCCAACCGGCACGCCATCGACGCGGATCGTGTCGAGCATCACGGCGCCCGCACGCAGGCGATAGCGCAGGCGAATGTCCTCGGCCTTGGCGTAGCGCGGGCCGACAAGGCGCCCCAACGAAGCCAGCAGGCCGGCGTCGACGCTTCGCGGGAACAGTCGCGCAGGCTCGCCGGCGATCCGATGCTGGCGACGGATACGCGCGGCCTGGGCGCGGTCACCGGCACCAACACGCAGGAACCCGGAGAAGCGGTCGCGATTGACCTGCCAGTGCTGGCCAGCCGGATCGGCCTCGCGCCAGAGCCGCCCCTCTGTGTCCAGCACGGCCACCTGCATCCCGTGACAACGGACAAGAACGCCGGACAGCCGGCGGTCGACGCCACCACCTGGCCAGTCGATGGCGATACGCGGCCCTCGCCCGTGCTCCAGCAGGACCAGGAGCGCCCGACCGTCATCAGGATTGACCGCTTCCGGCGCGGGCGGCGTGACCACCGGCTTTGGGCGTGGCTTCAGTTCCGGTGGCGGACTCGGTCGCAGCGGGACGACGGCTGGTAACGCTGGCTCTGGTGCGACCGGTGCAGGGCGAAGCGGCGCGATCTTGGGGACCGGTGGCCGCGGCTGGGACGCGGCCGGAAGTGGCGGCGGCGGTGGCAGCGTCACGGTGGCCAGCGCAACGGATGCCTTGGCCGGAACCGGCGGCGGCGCGATCTCGGCAGCCGGTGGATCGACACGCCACAGCGCCGCGAGGGCGAGGGCCAGCAGCAACCAGGGCAAGGACGACGACAGCCGGCGCACGGTTCAGCGCGCCAGCTTGTCGAGGAAAACGCCCTCCATGTCGTCGACGAGGCGGTCCAGTTCGCGCCGGCGCTCGCGCGGGCTCATCAGGACCGGCACCGGTTCCGGCTTCGGTTCGACAACGGCGACCGGCAGCAGTGGCGTCGGCGCGGCATCTTCGACCACGACGGCCGGCGGTGGCGCGGGCGGCGGCGGCGCGGCGACAGGCACCGTCTCGACTTCACGCTCCGGAACAGGTTCCGGTTGGGTCGCGGGCTCCGCTTCAGGCAGCACGTCGCGTGACGGCGCCGGCGCCACGGCGGCCAGTGGCGCCGGCGCCTCGACGCTTTCCGGCGTGAGCCAGGCCGGGCGCTTCGCGGGGTCGCCGAACAGCAGGTAGCCCAGGCCGACCAGCACCGCCAGATTGAAGATCACGAAGCGCATCGCTCCTCGCCTCCCCGATAGCTGAGCGACAGCAAGGCGCGCAGCGCCGCCGCCGTCGGCAGCCCGACGACCGTCGTCATGAACGCCTGGCTGAAGTGGCGCGTGAGGTCGGCGATGATCGCGTTCACCGTCGACGGGTTGAGTTCCTGCTCGGCGAGGTCGGCGATGCCGGCGCTGATGCCGTAGAGCGTGAAGGTGAGCGCCAGCGTGGCGACGCCGTTGCCGGCATGCAGGCCGACGCCGCGCCAGAAGGCCGCATCCGCGTCCCGCGCTTCCGCCAGACGCCCCCACGCGTAGATCGCGACGAAGACCAGCGCCAGATACAGGCTGACGAAGACGCCACCGAGGACCTGTCGGCTCCAGGCCAGAATGGCCATCGGCTCGGCTACCGCCGTGGCAGCGGCTAGGGCCGCGACGATCACCGCCGCGCCGAGGCATAACGCCAGGGCCCGGTTGGCGGCGACAGCGTGCGCGCGCAGGCCGGCCATGTCAGCGTCGGCCGCGCCGGGCCGCCATCAGGCTCTCCGTGCTGACCCCGATCTGCTCCAGCCAGAGGTCGATGGGTGCGCGGTCGGCCTCCGCAGAGGCATGCGCCAGAAAGGTCAGGTCGTAGCTGGCGAAGGCGCGGCGGATGGTCGGTGTGGCCCGGCCGGTGAGGCTGTCGTCGCGCAGCACCAGCCGCTCCAGATCAAGCAGGCGGCGCTTCGCCTCCTCGATCTTCACCTGCCGTTCGACCACTGACAGTTCCGGCGCCAGCATGGTCTCGATCAGCATGGCGCGCTCACGCTCCAGGTTCTCCAGCGTGCCGGCGGCGGCCGGTCCGGCCAGCACGGCTACGAACAGGGTCAGGATGGCGATGCGCATGGGTTCTCTCCTTCTCACTCAGCCGCCGACGAAATGGTTCAGCGCGTCGGCGGGACGCGCCGGGTCGGCGGCGGGTCGGGTCTCACCGGCATCGCCAGCGGCGATCTCCTCGGCGAGGCCCGTAGCGTCCAGCGCCACCAGCTTGGCCATGAAGCCGAGGATGGTCTCCTCCTGCTCCACGATGGCGCGCTCGGCCTCCGCATCGGCGATCATCTGGCGCAGCAAGGTGCGCCGGTCACCGGCGGCCACCGGCGTGGCTTCGGCGTTCATCGGGTGACGCTCGATGGCGCGACTCAGGCGTTCGATCGCGGCGAGATTGTCGGCGTAGGCGCGCGCATAGCGGCTTTCTGGTGCGACCTGGTCGCGCAGCACGCGCAGATCGACCTGGTCGGTCGTACTGGCGAAGCGGGTGCGCGCGGCTTCCTGTTGCGCGACCAGTTCGGCGCGCGAGGCGGACACCGGGACGTCGTCGTCGACCGACTGGCGCAACAGCTTTTCCAGCACTGCCTGGCGGCGCGTCAGGTAGCGCTTGCGCTGCGCATGGTGCTGGGAAACCAGCTCGATATATGCCCGCTTCTCGGCGAGGTACTGGTGCCGCAACTCAATGTTGAGGTCGCCGGTGGCGGTCTCGATCGCCTGCTTCAGGTCGTTGAGCGTGCCGGCCTTGAAGTCGATGTCGTCGGCGCCCTGGCGCATCGCGGCGGCCAGGTCGGAGCGCTCGAAATCACGGTCGAGCGACTTCTTGAGATAGGTGGGCGGCAGCTTGACCAGGCGCTCGGTCGCCGCCGGCTGCCAGTCGGCGCCATCCTCGGCCGCCAAAGCTGGCGTGGCCAAGGCAACGACGATGGCAAGGGTCGCACCCAATCGCATCGCCGCCTCCCTAGTGCTGGCGCCAGTAGTCGGCGCGTCGCAACTCCGACTTCACGTCCGAAGCCACGTTGCTCATCGCCAGCTCACCGGTTGCCCCCGGTCCGCCGAGGCCGAGCAGCAACTCCATCGTCTCGGTGAAGGAGGAGCCGTCGGCGTAGTAGAGGTCCTCGCCCGGGAACGCTGCTCGGAAGCGCTCCAAGCCGCCACGCGACGCGGCCACGTCGCCGCCCTTCAGGTGGTTCTGCACGGCCAGCGCATAGGCGCGCATGCGCTCGTCGGCGGCCAGGCCGGCAGCGTTCGGGCCGAGATCGCTCTCGCAACGCTCCAGCAGGCGGGCGGCGGCCAGATAGCGGGCCGGGTTGGCGCCCTCGCGTGCCTGCCGATCCAGCGTCAGGGCCTCGTCGCGACACTCTCGATACTGGCGCAGCGCGGCGATCTCGGCGTAGCGCGCCTCGCGGTAAGCGATGCCCTCGCGCGGCGGCGGGTTGGTCACGCAGGCGGCGAGCGCCAGCACAACCAGCGGCACGGCGGCGAGACGGAAATGCGGCATGCGAAGCCTCCCTGATCCGCGAGGGACACGCCCTCCGGCGGAGGCTATGACGGGCCTAGAGTGATTTTCGTCACAGGCAGACGCATCGGCGCCTGACTAGCGGACCGACGTCACCGGTCGAGGCGGATACGGCGATCGACCAGTTGCACTTGCCTCGCGCGAAGCTCGACGACGGCGAGGTCCAAATTCTTCTGTCGCAGCAACCAGTTGAGGATCTCGTCGACGGGTTCAGTGCCGGCAACGGCGATCACACGGTACTCCAGCAACTGCGGCCTGCGCGGCAGCGATATGGTCCAGTCGACCGGCCCTTCCAGCGCCCGGCGACCGTCGAGCTCGACCGGCGGCCGCCCGGTTTCGGTAAAAGCGCCGACGATGGGCCGGACGAAAGCGGCGGCATAACGGTCGTAGCCGGCATCGACGACGACGCCGATCGCACAGAGCTCGGTGTCGAACTTGCCGCTGCCCAGGCCATCGTCGTCAAAGCTGATGCGGACCTGGCGCGGTGTCTCGCCGCCGAAAAGGACGGCCGGGCAGTTCTGCCCGAGCCGGGCACGACGCTCGTAGATCGATACCGAGAGCTCGGCCGGCCGCGTCGGCTCGATCACCACGACCCCGGTGTCCGTGACCGGTTCGGCGGCGAACATGGCCTGGAACAGGTGGACGTGCAGCCGCGTGACCCACATTGCGTAGATCAGCAAGGCCAGGACACCGCCCAGGATCGCGCCGACGATCAGCCTGATTTGTCGCCGCGCCGGGTCGACCTCGCGCGGCAGCGCCCGAACGGCCAGCGCGTCGCCGGCGTGGACGATGGCGCGCAAGGCGACGCCGTCCGGTCGTGCCAGCCCGCGGACGTCGTCGATGTTGTCGGGCGGCACGCAAATCGCCACGCCCTTGCGGTCGCGCGCCCAGCGCTGCAGATGGTCGGCCGCCGCGCGCAGCTTCTCCGCTACATGATCGACGGCGCCGACTCGAAGGTCGCTGTCGACGCGACCCGTCAGCAGCAGTATCTGTTCGGCTTCGCCATCGCTGTCAGCCAGACGGTTACGTCGCGCGAGATCGTGCGCAACGTAGAAGGCAAGCTGCCAGCTCTCACCGTCGTCGACCGGCCCGGAGACATCGATGCGGAAGGCGCCGGCCTTGAACGGACCAAACTCGCGCTCGATCACGCCGGATGGCGCGCGCACGAAGGCATCGTAGGCGGAACTGATCGGCAGGACGCGGGTGGTGCGGCGCAGGCAGACGGCCGACTGCACCGCGGGCTCGCGTGTGATGCGGTCGATGCTGACCGGGCCTTCCGTGGTGGCGAGGTAGACCCGGACCTTCATCAGCGCAGGAAGATCTCCGCACCGACATCACGCAACGCCGCGACAAGCGCCGTGTCGGCACCGACCAGGAGCTGGATCACGCCATCGCGCGCATCCGGCAGCTCGGCGGAGACCACCTGGCCGTCGCCCCGGGTAACAAACAGCCGGGTCGGCAGGGCCTCCGGCGCCGCCAATTCGATGATCAGGTAGACCTGGCTCGGCTCCGCCTCCGAGCGGCGAAGCTCGACGCGGCAGTTGTCGCCGCTGCGCACCACGTCCTCGCCGCTGCTGGCCGCCGCCAGGCGCGGCAGTTGCCAGGTCGACGTGCGGGCGAGCAGGCGGGCGAAATCGGCGGCCAGGCGCGGATCGGCGGCGAGCGCCGCCTCGATGCCGGTATCCTCGGCGACCAAACCGGCGGCGTAGGCATAGAGCCGCGAGGGCGCGATCGCCTGGGGTACAGGCGCCGTATCAAGCAGGGCGCGCTCGTCGAGCAAGGCCTGGAAGGCCGCCGCCGCCAGCGGCTCGGCCTCCACCGTCGGCAGGTTGACGGGAATGCTCATGGTCGGACCTCGTACAATTCCATGAATGCTGATGCAAACAAGTTCGCATCGGTCACGAAATCCGGCGCCGCGTCCCCCGACAGGCGGGCCGAAAGGGTTGCGATCTGCTCGTCGATCGCGGTTAGCGGCGCGATGGCCGCGCGAAACGCCTCGACGGTCGCCGGGTCAGCGGCATCCTCGAAGCCCTTGCGACTCAGGCCCCGAAAGGCACGGCGTCCCTCGGTGAGCTTGTCGGCGAGCGCCGCGTCGTCATCATTGGCGGCGGCCGGCAGCAACACATGCGCCGCAGCCGACAACAGTCGCGCGATGTGACGGCGCAGATCGCTCCAGCGTTCCAGCCGCTGTTCGTACGTTTCCTGCGGCGCCTCGCGCGCCAGCCCGGCAACGTCCGTGCCGCGGCGCAGCGCCTGGGTGATGCGCCCCTGGTGACGCCCGAACACCTCGGCGCGCAGCAACGAAACCGGCAGGCGACCGGCCACCGGCCCGCAATCCAGCAGCATCGCTACCAGTTCGGCCTCGGCCTTGTTCAGGAACTTCACGGCGTCGGCCGGCGGGCTGTCGAGCGCGGTGAGCGGCGATTCCCATGTCTCGGTTTGTGCGTCCAGGAGTTCGGCGATGGCGGCCGGGTCGACCTCGCCGGCCTCCCGGTCGGTGCCGATCGGCCGGGCGCGGGCCATTGCCTGCTGGTCACCGGCCGCCTGCAACGCCCGCACGAGCTGAACCGAGGCATCGAAGGCGGTGCGGTAGGCACGGAAGTCGGTTTCCGGCTCCGCCGCCGCCTGGCGCCAGAAGTCCAGCACGGCGTCATCGTCGAGGCTGGCTTCGCCGTCGGTCTCGCGCTCGCGCAGGAACCGTAGCAGGCGGTTGAACTTGGCCATGTGCTGCACGCTCGGCAGATGCTCGGCGAGGTAGCGGTAGAGCAGCGCCTGCAAGGCGTTGGCCGCTTTGCCAATGTCCGGCTCGGTAACCGGCGGCGACAGCATCTCGGCCAGGGTATCGGCGACGTCGCCGTAGCCCGCCGTCGCCACCAGGAATTCCAACAGTGCCGCCAGCACCGGCATCCGCGCATAGGTGACCGCGAAGGGCTTGCCGTCGTAGTCGATGGCGACGCCGTCGCCGGTCGCCGCGAAACCCTCGCGGCGCCAGGCGCGCCGGGACAGGGTGTCCTCGATGTCGGCCCGGAAGCCGCTGGCGCTGGCGCGCGGTGCGGCGAAGAAGAAGCGTTCCCAGCGGTCGCGGCCCTCGCCGATGGCATCGGCGATGTTGGCGAGGTGACAGAGCTCGAACACGGCCCGGCCATAGGCGCGACAGCTCACCATGCGAGCCAGCGCCCGGACGACGCGCCGGCTATAGCGCGGCTCGCCGTCCGGGCCGGTGCTGTCGGCGATGGCGCGGAACGCCTCGATCAGCGCCTCGCTCTTGCCGGCCTCCACGAGTTGGCTGCCGGCGGCGTCGATGTCCATGGTGGTCGCTTCCGCCCGGGCACGATTCAGGAGCCCTAGCCTACCAGCGGATGGTGCGGACCTTGGGGCCGAAATCGTCCAGGCTGTGGCGGACCCGCTGGCGCCGCGCCTCGATATCGTTGGCGAAATCGTCGCCGACGCTGTCGGCCGGCGCGCGCCAGACGACGATGCTGCGCGGATTGTGCTTCAGCCGCCACGGCGCGCCCCGCTTGACGACGATGCGCTCGACGATCTCCGGCTGTGGCTGGGCGACGACCTCAGGACGCGGCGCCGGCGACACCTGCGCGGCCTCGGCCGGGTCGGGTGCCTTTGTCTCCTCGATGCGGGCGCGCTCGACCAAGCCTGCGCCCATGTCGTCCAGCCGCGCCGCCGTGCGCGCCGGCTGCCAGGCATCTGCCGGCGGCGTCGCCGGCCTGGCCACATGCCAAACCTGCTGCTGGGCGTCGAAGTGCTTGTACCAGCGCATCACCTTGGCGTACACTCTTTCCCTACACGACGCTCTTCCGATCTCGGAAGAGCGTCGTGT
>CAZVLI010000024.1:10617-13459 GCA_964627965.1 uncultured Rhodospirillales bacterium | reverse complement strand
CTGTGCGACCTGGGCACCGGCGTGCGCGAATTCGGCGATGCGTTCCTGTCCGCGGGCAAGACCGGACGGTCGAAGACCTTTCGCGTGTTCCTGTCGCACCTGCACTGGGACCACATCATGGGGCTGCCGTTCTTCGTGCCGGCCTACATCCCGGGGCACCGGATCGAAATCTACAGCTGTCATCCCAATGTCGAGCGTGCGTTACGCCGGCAGCACGGCGGGCCCAGCTTCCCGGTCGACTTCGACCAGCTCGGCGCGACCATCAACTTCAACGTGCTCGAACCCGGTCACACCTACAAGATCGGCGGCGTGACGGTCCGCGCGTTACTGCAGTACCACGAGGGCGACAGCTACGGCTGGCGCTTCGAACACGACGGCAAGGTAGCGGTCTACTCCACCGACTCGGAACACAAGCCGAATGACTCGCCAAGCGAAACAACCTTCGCCGCCTTCTTCGCGGATGCCGACCTGATCGTGTTCGACGCGATGTACTCGCTCGCCGACGCGGTGTCGCTGAAGCAGGACTGGGGGCATTCCTCCAACGTCCTGGGCGTAGAACTGGCGCAGCGCGCCGGCGCCAGGCGCCTGGCGCTGTTCCACCACGAACCGGCCAACGACGACGCGGCCATAGCGAGAGTGCTGGCCGATGCGCGCCGCTACGAGGAGCTGAGCCGCGACGGGTGTGCGGCGCTGGAAGTCGTCAGCGCTTACGACGGCCTGGAGATCGCGCTGTAGCGATCCACCGCCCCGGCTGCCCGTCAGAGCCGGCGGAACCAGTCGCGCAGGTCGGGGATCTGCTCGCTCGCCAGCGCGCCGGCCATCGCCAGACGATCGTCTGCGCATGGCGTCGGCACGTCGGTGGCGATCACGTCGCTCGGCGCCAGGCCGAAGCGCTTGCGGAACAGCCGCGTGAAATGCCCCTTATCGTGGAAGCCCCAGCGCCGGGCGACCTGGCCGACGATGCCATGCCGAGCCGGACCGCCAGCGAGATCCTGGAAGGCGCGGTCGAGACGGCGCATGGTGACGTGGTGCTGCACCCCGCCCTCCTCGGCCAGCAGGCGATAGACGGTGGCGCGAGACGCGTTGAACACCTGGCAGAGCGCGTCGGCGCCGAGTTCCTCGTCCATCAGGTGCTGGTCGATATAGTTCAGCATCGCCCGCTTGCGGGCCTGCGGCAGATGCGGCGCCGCCGCCTCGAGCTGCGGCCGCTCCGGCAACAGCACGCCGCGCAGCATGCCGGCCACGCCCGCCGATATCGCCTCCGCGCTGTCGCCAGCGATCGATGTGATGTCGTCGAACATCGAAAACACCGAGGCGCGCAGCATCTGGCCTGTCGCCGACGCCACCGGGATGTCACGCGGCAAGCGATCGCGGTCGGGATCGTAGCCGATCACTGCGTAGGGAAAGGTGACCGTGTATTGGCGCAGTCGAGTCGAGACCAGCCGCTTCTCCTTGGCCATGTCGAAGACCTGGATGTTGCTGGCGTCGCTGGTCAGCGGCTGGTCGTCATACAGGCCGCGCTCGACCCCTTCGGCGGTGAAGCGTACCGCGATGAACGGCGACTCCTCGCGCCGGATGTGATGTTTTAGGCGGCTCAATTGCTGCGGGCCGTAGGAGACGTCGCTCCAGACCATGTTGTGCATCAGCCGCAACATGACCCAGGCGCCGGGGTCTTCGAGACTTTCCGCCGTCGGTACGACGTCCCAACGCGCCTTGATGTACTGATGCCACTGCTCGAACCGATGCTCCGCCGGCACCGCGGACGGATCGAGACGCATCTCAGGTAGGGTGCTGTCCAGTTGCATCCTCTGCACTGACCTTGAGCTCTCGACTACCGTTTCGACGGTCGATCGGTCGCCGCGCCACTGTCTAACCGACCCCGGCCTCGCGGCGCGCGCCGTGTATCCCCTGCCGCACCACGCGCTGGGTCTCCTCCACGGCGTCGCTGTCGTTCGGAACGCCGCAAACGTCATGGCCGTTGAACAGGGCCATCGTTTCCTTCAGCACGTGCTCCGCGCGATCCGGGTTGGCCTTGAAGGCTGCCATCAGCGACTCCTTGACGGCAAGCTTAAGTTGCTCGTTCGACACCGCCTCGGCGTGCCACTTGGCGTCCTGTGCGGACATGCCCTTGGCCTTCGCGTCGGTCTCCACCTTTCCGCGGATCGACACCTGCAGCCTCTTCAGCTGGTTCATCCGGTCGGCGCGCTTTCCCTTGTTCGCGCCGTTGGCGATATCGGCGACCAGCTTGTTGACGACCTTGTCACGATCGAACTCGGCATGGCGCAGCGATCGGGCGCTGAACTTCTTTGGGAAGATCTTCCCGAACGTCACGGCATAGAGGAAGCCAGTGAAGTTGCGCTTGAACCCGCCCCATACACTGCGGTTGCGGGTGACGCGGCCGCCGGTGCGGATTTCGATCCGATCGCCGGAGGCGCGAAAAAGGGCATCGGGCCGCTTGTGGTTGGCATTGATGCTGGGATCGCCGAAGTCGTAGGCACGACGGCTCGACTGACCTGCGTTGAACAGTGTGGCTGTACGGTTCTGAATGCCCGCTACGTTCCAGTTCGCCATGTCGAGCCCTCCGCCGGTTTCTCGTTTCAACTGAGCGGTGTTCCGCCCCTCCTCGATAGATGGGGCCGCGGGGCGTGTCATTTGACGGACGAAACTCGGACGGCGCGCTAGACCCGGATCAGCTCCGGCGCTGAGTCGCTGGCGTCGTCGTCGCCGTCCTCCTCCAGAG
Organism: uncultured Rhodospirillales bacterium; assembly: GCA_964627965.1. GTDB lineage: Bacteria > Pseudomonadota > Alphaproteobacteria > JAVKFY01. The sequence continues at coordinate 10,719 of CAZVLI010000024.1, read as the reverse complement.
CACTGCCCAGCTCACCGTCGGCGACCCGCCGATGCCAGAATTGCAGCGCCTCGGCGAAGCGCGTCAGTTCCGCCTCGAAGGTTTCGTAGGCCATCTCCGGCT
>CAZVLI010000024.1:5076-10578 GCA_964627965.1 uncultured Rhodospirillales bacterium | reverse complement strand
GCGCCAGAGTCGCCCCGTTTGTTCCTTGCCCCAACAGGTTAGCGTCGAGCAGCTCGGACAACGCGGCGGCCACATCGTCCGCCGGCGCAGGTCCGACCGTGGCGGAGAAGGCGATGCCGGCACTGGCGTCGCCGCACTCGATGTCGATCGACAGCCCATCGCCGACGACCACCTGCGCGCCTCCGTCGTCTTCGAGCGCGACCTCGCCGAGATCCAGACGCACGGCGAGTTCCCGCATCAGTTCGCCTAGCTTCATCGACGTTCCTTTCGGACAGAACCGGTACATCGCCAATCGTGGTTGGTCTCCGCACGTGATGATCGGATGCGGCTCGGGTGGATGTCTGACGAGATTCGGACGACGCGTCCGACGCTCCTATCCCCGACCAGACACTGTCGGTTCGCGTCCGAAAAAGGTCCGACCGCACACGGCGCGAAGCTGCTGACGTAGGGCCACATCAATGGCTGACGAATGGCGGACCCAATGATGACGTTTGAACAAGTCAGCGCGATGCTTGCCGAGATCGGACCAGCGCTCGACGTCGCGGAAATCGGCGCGATGGCGGAGGACGAGACCTGGCTCATCGCCGTCGATGACGAGACCGAGCAGAGCATGGTCCTGACGCGCGACGCGAGCACCGGCAAGGTGTTCATCAGCACCCATCTGGGCGCGCCGCCGCGAGAGCAGCTGCCGCGAGCCTGCGAGTTCGCCCTCGCCTACAACCTGACGTGGTCGGAGACCGACGGCGCGCGGCTCGGTCGCGAGCCGGAACTGGGTGAGTTCGTGCTGCTGCACGACATCGTGCTGCACGACCTCAACGCCGAGGCACTCCGCACCGTGCTGGCGAACTTTCTCAAGGTCTCGGTCGGGCTGCGCGCCGTGATCGCGACCGGGTTCGGCGACGGCGACGCGGAAGCCAACGCGCCGGATCCGAGCGCCGACGCCCATCACGCGATCCGCGTCTGAGACGAAGCGCGCCGCAATCAACCTGCGGCGCCAGAAGGAGACACCCGATGCCCGGCAAGATCGATCCAGGCCAGAGCTACACGGCGATCCGGCAGCAAGTCTACCAGCAGTCGAGCGGCAACAAGGCCGGCAAGACCGCGCTGCGCTTCACCGACGCCAAGGGCCTCTACGTCAAGCAGGGCATCACCAACCGTTGGGGCAACAGCGCCGTCCGCAACGCGAAGTTCGAAGACGCCATCACCGTCGTGCGCAATTCCCTCAATCGGGAGTTCGGGCACCTGCGGGTATCGGCTGGTCAGAACGGCGGCAAGGGTCAGCAGATCGGCGACTTCATCATGAGCCGTCTGGGCAAGGAGAACTTCGGCGACAAGCTGACCGTCAGCGACCTCCGCCAGATCGACGCGCTGCTTGGCTCGGTGTTGAGCCAAAGCGCAACCATTGCCAAGCACCAGGGTCACGATCTGCAGGCGCGTCTGACCGATCACGCGGAGTCCATGCTGGGCAATGCAGTGGGCGGCGGTTCGCACACCAAGAATGCCCAGCTTGCACGCTGGAAGCCGACTGTGACCGGCTTCGAAGCGTTGCGTCAGGCCGTGGTCAAGGATCTGAAGCAAGCGAACCCATCGCTCTACAACGCTGTCGGCGACAAGGCCGCGGAGGATGACGCCGACCGGTTCCTGCAGAATGCCGGCGTCCGGCCGAGCAGCGGGCTGAACGCCGCGAACATCGAGCGTTTGCGGGAGAAGTTCCGCAAGGACTACCAGTCGGATGCGCCGAACGTCACCGGCCTCCACGACCAGATGACGCAGCGCATGAAGGCGCAGCATAACCTGCCCGGTTTCCGGGCCGCGGCTGACCGGATCGCCGACAGCGCGCAACGGCACTTTGTCTTCAACTCGTCGCAGCACAAGTCCCTGATGCATCTTTCCGTCATCGCGTCGGACGCCGCCGACAGCATGCGCAACCTGGCCGCCCACAATGGCGTTACCGGCGACGCCCGCAAGACGTACGGCGACCTGGCCGAGGTCGCGAATGAGGCGCAGCGACTGGCGAACCGACTGCCGCGTGACGAGGACGACGCGATGCAGCGCTTCGTGAACGGCAACCAGGCACCCAAGAACTTCGACGCCCTGCCCGAACAGACGAAGACCGACTTTCGCGAGATGATCGCGCTACGGCGCGACCTCGAAAGCATCGCCACGGCCAGTCACGACATGGCGATGTCCATCGTGCCCCGACACCAGAAAACGCCTCAGGCGCGGCCGGACTTCTTCCAGGGCAAGAGCCTCAAGCACGACACGCAGCTCACCAAGATGCCGTTGAGCCGATTGAGCGGCAATATCAAGGTGCCGGAATCCGTCTACCAGAAGGGCCTGCCGAACAAGGGGGTCGACGGATCCGGCGACGCGCTGGCCGAGCAGAACCTTCGCCACCTGACCGACGCGTTCAACAAAGCCACCTGGCACGTGCAGCAGGCGCTACATGACTATCGCCAGAATCCCGACTCGGCGCAGCATCTGGCCATACTGATCGATGCCGCCGACACGGCGAGCGCGATCGGCGACCGGCTGCGCACCAAGCTTGACCTGGTCCAGGTGCGCAACAAGGGCGCAGCGGCACCCGACGCGCAGTCATCGAGCAACAAGCTGCGGCAGCACCATCAGGCACTCAACGATATCCACCGCATGGCGGCGATCGACATGAGCCGCATGCGACAGGCGAACGGCCAGGGCGCGATCAAGCTCGGCGGCGACATTCCGAAGGGCCCGAACGGCGGCGATCTCGATCAAATCCGGCAGATCATCGACAATCTCGTCGCGCCCAACGACAAGGACATGCCGGTCGAGCTACGCCATCTCGCGAAGGCCGTTGGCGACGCCATCGACAATGACTCCGGCGACCTCGCGACGCTTCTCTGGGAGATCGAGAAGGCCGGCCACGAGGCGAACCGGATCGCGATATACGCGAAGGCCGATGACGACGACATCACACAGCAGAAAGCCGAGGCGATGGTCCAGCAGCTGGGCCAGGCCGCATCGCAGGTACGCGGCCTGATCGCATCGCAACAAGGCGACGACAGCATCAGCGTCGCGTCCTCCAATGACCTCGACAGCACCATTTCCGACAATGACGTCGATGACGCGGACATCATCCTGAATGACGAACAGGTCGACGCGTTCGCAAACTGTTTCAACGAGTTGCACGACCTGTCGTTGAAGCACGATATCGACATCGACGAGGTGCTCCATCCGCTTAATGCACTGATTAGGGAGGGCGGCTGTTCGGAGGACGAGTTGAACGATCTGAGCATCGCGACCGCGAAGCTACTGCTCACGGCGGGCGGCGGGGCCGGAATGGCCGACGCGTTGAAGTCGCTGCAAACGACCATCGACGAGCTCGAGCCCGACAACAGCTTGGTGGACGATGACACCACCGACGATGATGAAATCGAGCTCACCCAGCACATCACGATCGGCAATGACGACGAGGTCGAAGAACCTAAAGCTGCCGGAGCGGACAAGGACAGTCATGTCACGTTGAACGCGACGCAGCTCAACAGCATGCAGAAGCACCTGAGCGACATCGAAGATCGCGCCCAGGAAGCCGGGCTGACGCTCGGCGTCCACGATCTCACGCACCCGCTTGGCAACATGATCAGGGACATGGGCGGCGACTTCAACGAGGTGAGCCTCGCGGCCGCGAAGCTGCGCTTGCAGTATCAGAACCACGCCGAGCTGAGCGACGCGATCCGCGCCCTCCAGCGCGACCTCGACGAGCTATAGGCGAACGGCTCTCCACGTCGCCCCGGCCCGCGACGACGTCAGAGCCGCGTCGGTAAGCGAGGCATCGCTTTTACCAAACGTGGTTTCCAAGGTGCGCGACCACCTGTGCCGAACGACCGTGCCGACGTGGCAGCGGATGACCTTTGGGCACCGCTCCCAAGAACGAAAGTAGTGCACAAGGACGGCCGGCATCGGGTGAGAAATCACCACGTTCGCGAAAGAAGCCGGCCGGACGCCGGACACAGGCGACGGTTCAGCATGACTTCAGGTCAGCCATCGCGAGGAACACCTCTGGCGTGATCTCGATGATCCTGAGGCCTATGGCCCCGTCGTCCTTCGCCCAAACGACCTGCGCGACGAATGAGCCTTTCGGCCAGTCCGGGCCTCCCTTGATCAGACCGCGCACCTCCGTCCCTCGCAGGTAGCGTTGCGGCGCGGCGCGCAGGCGGAAGCCGCCCAGTGACCAGTCAACGGGAACGATCTCTTCGCCGTCGATCACCAGCGTCATCTGGCGGCTGTCACGGCGGCGATAGGCACGGCCATCGGCATCCCACCCGCCTGGCTTGCCGCGCCGGGTAAACAAGCCGAACCACGACATCACATCACGCGCCGATCGATATCGGCGATCCTACTTGCGCGCGGCAACGTAGATACCGTCCCAGTCCGCCCCTGGCGGGTCACTCTCAAAGCTCGCGATGCGTCGGCCGTAGATGTCATAGAAGTCCTCCAGGCGATCGTTCAAGCCTCTACAGGCTTCCAGGTGCCTTGAAGCCGCCGTCCAGTCCTGCGCCCGGAAGGCGGCGAGCATCGCATCATGGTGGCGTTCAAGCGTCTGGAATGCCTTGGATTGCAGTACCGAACGATCGCCGACTAGAGCGAATATCCGCTCTGGCCGCTGCTTGCCTTTGACACGCACGAGATCCAGTTCAAGCGTCGCGAACTCGGGGGCCACGGCTCGTGTCTGCTCGCTGATGATGATGCCGACGCCATATTCCTTGGTTTGTCCCTCCAGCCGCGCGGCGAGATTCACCGCATCGCCAAGCACGGAGTAGTCGAACCGCTGCTCCGAGCCCATGTTGCCGACGACGCAGTCGCCGGTGTTGATGCCGATGCCGATGTCGAGCGTGACCGGAATGGTCGCCCCATGACTGGGTTGCCAGTTGCGGGCGTCGTGTTCGATACGGCTCACCTGCCGCATCGTCAGATGCTGCGCGACACGGGCGGCTTCGTTCTCCGCATCCCGGAAGCCCTGCCAGGCAGCAAGCGAAAGCCAGAACAACGCCTGCTCGTCGTCCCGCTCGACCCCTTCGCCTCGCGCCAACCGCATGCCGAAGTGCCGCTGCGCCCGCGCATGTCCTTGCTGAGCGGCCGCATGAAACCATGTGGCTGCGGCGGCGGGATCGGCCTCGACCCCGTGCCCGTCGCGAAGCACCTTTGCCAAGCTGTACTGCGCGTTGGCGTAGCCGCCCTCCGCTTCCTCACGATAGATCTCTAGCGCCTTGCGGTCGTCGCGAGGCAGGCCGATGCCGAGGCTGTACCGCTTCGCCATCTCGTAGGCCTCGACATCGGCCCGATGCGAAGACACGCGCTCGTCGCTCTCGTCGCGCAACTCTTCATTCAGGTGAGCGAGTTCATCGATCATGTCGAGTGCAGCCTGGCAGGCCTTGACCGGGTGCCCCTCGACGACGACGGGCGCATTCCAGATCGCCATCACGCAGTCGCCGATGTACTTATCAATCGTGCCCTGGTTGCGCA
>CAZVLI010000024.1:0-5038 GCA_964627965.1 uncultured Rhodospirillales bacterium | reverse complement strand
CGCGATCGGATCGTCGCCAAGACGCTCGGAGATCGACGTGAAGCCGCGCACGTCGCAGAACAGGATCGTCATCTCCTTTCGCTCGCCACCGAGACGCAGCATCGTCGGCTGGTCCGCCAGCTGATTGAGGAGAGCGGGCGACACATAGCGGCTGAAGGCGTTCTTGATGCGCCGGCGGTCCATCTCGTTGCGTCCGTAGATCACGGCGGCCGACGTCAGGAACATGACGCCGGTGACCAACGCCGGCTGCACCGGGTCCAGCAGGAAGCGATGCGCCGCGAACAGGTACCAGGACAAAGAGATCGCGCCGACGACAGCCACACCGCCAATCGTCGCGGCGGCACGCATGCCGGTGCGCGGCATGGCAAGGACGAGCAGCAAGCCGAGCACGACAAGGAAGAGCGTCTCCGCGCCGATGGCCCATTGTGGCCTTGAGAGGTGATGTTCGAGCAGGAGCTGCTCGAGCGCCTGACCGTGTATCTCAACGGCCGGTGTGGCCGGGTCCAGGGGTGTCCGCTGCACGTCGCTGATACCGGCTGCGGTGGCGCCGACTAGAACCAGACGTCCCTCGATCTCCGACGGGTCGATCTCGTTCGCGAGGATGCGCCAGGCGGGCACATGCGCCGCCGGATCGAAATGGCGAAGGTGCAGTCGGATACGACCGGTACCATCGGTCGGCACGACATAGGACCCGATCCTGAGGGACTCCAGCGCTGCTTCCCCCTCGCCCGCGACCTTGATGATGTTGGTGCGGGCGCCCTGCGCCACGCGCAGCAGTTCCGCGGCAAGCGACGGCAAGAGCAACTCGTCCATGCGGAAGACCAGCGGTACCTGACGCACCACCCCGTCGACGTCCGGAATCAAGTTGGTCGCGCCGGCTGCGGCGGCCGCCGTCTCCAGCGCCGCCAGGCTCGGCACGCTTCCCGCGAAATCGGGTATCGCCGAACGAGGATCGCCGCCCACTTCGGCGAAACGGACCTTCACGGCGGGCCGGCGGGCGTTCGGTTCGGTGTTCAGTAGGAAGACCGTGATCGCGCCAGCTTGCTCGATCACGTCGGCGAAGATCTGATCGTTGTCCGGCAGCTCGTCGATCTTGGTGCGCAGATCGGCATAGTCCTCGTCGCCAGGGAGCAGGTCGAGAATCTCCGATGGCGATGTGCGGTCGGCCTCGGCGTACAGAATATCGAAGGCCACGACCACGGCGCCGGCATTGGCGAGGTTGGCCAGCATCTCGGCCATGTAGATGCGCGGCCACGGCCACTGCCCGACGCGCGCAAGGCTCTCCTCGTCGATGGCGACAACGCGGACCGGGACATCCATCGTCTGTCGCGGCGCAAGCTGCTGGTAAAGATCGAACACCGCCAAGCGCCCGACCTGGAGCGGTACCGGATCGACGTAACGCAGCAGCAATGTCACCAAGAGCACGGCGAGCGGAATCAGGTACTGAAGGTTGCGCTTGGCCCAGTACACCCGCGACCTCCGGATCGCCGCTCGTCGGCCCAGTCCTCAAGGACAGTCTGCGGCGCGCTCCAGATGCCCGACGCTCGACGACGACACCGTTCGAGCGATGCCTAGTCCTTATCCCCCATCACGATGCCACCGACGCGATAGGGATTGCCACTGTCTTCCGACAGCTCGAACTGGCCGATGATGGCCGCCGACGGATCGGCACCGCCGCGCATGAACGAGGTGTTCACCGTGCCGGTACGGCCCGCGCCCGTCAGCGCACCCGTCGCCTCGCGACCATTTGCACTGGTGATGTTGGCGGCGTAGTTGGCGTTGTCCAGCCCGGTCACGTTCAGCGTTCCCATGCGAGTACCGAAGTTCCAGTTCGTCGTCATGTCGCCGAAGGCCACGTAACGGTCGCCGTTGTTGTTGACGTTCGCGATCGCCGTACCGGTGAACGAAGCCGTCCCCGTGGTCTGAATCTCCGATGGATCGGGCAGGCTGCCGACGACCCACGGCGCGATCGCGAAGACATGGCGCTGGCCGGTGACGTTGTTCAACTCTCGTACTTCGCCGGCCCAGAAGCCCCAGGTCAGGAACTCACAGGTGCAGATCGTGATGCCCTGGGCCGTCGCGGCGCTTCGATCGACGTAGAAGTAGTCGGTCACCAGCGACAGCCGCGCCCGGGCATCCGTGACGTCGTTGAACGACGCGCCGTCGCCCGGCACGCCGTTGTTGCCGGAGTTGTTGGCGCGGCGCATCACGAAGATGTCGTCGTCGATGAAGGCGCTGCGGCTGGAGAAACCGCCGGATGGATGGCGTCCGAAATACAGCTCGACGGAATCGGCCGTGGCCGTCACGTCGGCGATCTGGAAGATGGCCCTGACGTCGTTGCTCGCCGCCGTCTTGACGATCGAGTTGTCGGTCGGATCGCCGGAGTTGAAGACATAGTTGCCGAAGGCGCTGTTGCCGTCCGGCCGGAAGTCGGCGATGCCGGCGGTGTAGCCGTTCAGCGTCTCGCTGGTCCGGCTGCTGCCCACACCGGCGGCGACGTCGGTGCGCGTGGCGTAGGTCTGCGTGTACTGCAACGTGCTGTCGACATTGGCTTCCCCGCCGAAGTTCCCGACGAAGCCCTGTGACGGCACGCGCACCAGTTCGTTGTTCGGCCCGACATTGTCATAGAAGTCGGAGTCCATGACGAAGAACTCTGTACCGATGCCGCCGCTGCCGAAGAAGGCGTTGCCGTTGAGGTCCTGTGCCGCGGCGTTGCCGTCGCCAATCTCGATCGGCACCTCGTCCGACGCGCGACGGAAGTAGGCGCGGGCGAATCCACTGTGGGTCAGCGTGTTGCTGCCCTGGTCCCGGAAGAAGCTGGCGACCGAGTGCTGCACCAGCGTCTGTTGCGTGAGCGGATCGTTGCCCGTCTGGGCGATGATGACGTTGCCCCACCCGGAGCGGCTGCCGCCGCCGACGAACCAGTGCAGCGGCCGGATGCTACTGGGCGTCAGGTCACCGCCAAGACCAGGGCGCAGGAACGGCACCTGCTGGTCGTAGGGGAAGCCGGGCGTCAGGGTATAGGCCCGCACGCCCTGCGGGGCGCCGACGGACGGGACGCCGCCGAACACCGAGCCCGTGGTGAAGCTGTAGTAGAAGAAGTCCTGGTTCGCCGACACCAGCGCCGTGCCGCTGACCGCCCCGAACGGCGTCGTCGTCCCGGCGGTACCAAAAGCACCGGACTGGAACGGCAGCGTGACGGTTCGCGGTGCGGCACCGTCGAGCTGGATGTTGATATTGCCGCCGCTGACCGTCGCGCTGACGAACGGACGATAGCGGGCGGGATCGTTGTCGCCCGTCGTGTTGCCGCTCGCCCCGGGTTCGTTGATAACCGGATCGCCACTGACGTACAGGCCAGAATAGCGTAGCGCCGGATCGACGCTCGTCGCCGTCGTCTCGCGCTGCCCCTGCAGGATACCCGCGAGCAGATAGTCAGGGTCGTCGACGTCGGTCACCGTGAGCTGACCGCCGACCTCGTCCGAGGCGCCGCTGCCGCCGACGAAGAACGAGCCGTTGAACAGGCCGGTTCGACCGTTGCCCTGAAGCACGCCGCTGAAGTCGCGGTTGTTGGCGCCGACCAGGTTCGCGAAGAACGTCGTGCCGTCGAGATTCTCGATCGTCAGCGTTCCGGACCTGCTGGCGAAATCCCAGGTCTGCAGGGCGTTTGCAAACGCAATGTACTGATCGCCGTTGTTCGCAACCTCGGCGATGACCCAGGCATCGAAGCTGGCGAGACCGGTCGAGGGGAGGGCACCGAGGTCAGGCAGGACACCGGCGATCCAGGGGGAGAGGTGCAGGCGCCGGCGCGTAAACTCGCCCGATGGCGGCCGGATGTCGCCGAGCATGAAGCCCCATACGGTATCATCGCAATCGCAGATGTCGACGCCCGCCGGTACCGCGCTGCGGTCCACCCAGGCGAAGTCGCTGGTCATGGCGACGCGCGATCGCGCCACCGTCCCGTTGACGCGGGAATCCCGCTCGGTGCTGTCACGCATGGCGAACACCTGGTCGTCGATGAACGCCGACCGCGCGCGGTTGAAGCCCGTGAGCTGCCCGAACTCGAGGGCCATGGTGTCCGACGTCGCGAACAGCGCTTCGCGCAGATCGAGTGTTCCCGTCACACGGTTCGTATCGGCGTCGGTCTGGATCGTGACGTTGCCGGACTGAGCGGCGGTGTTCAGGTCGCTTAGGGGGCCGGCACGGAAAGCCCGCGGCACGATGATCGGATTGCCTTGCTGGAAGCCGGTCCGATCCTCGTAGATACCTGCCGCATAGCCTTGCAGCGTGCGCGAGGAGCGCTGCTGGAAACGAGACGCGGGGTTGTCGACGCGGACGTTGAACTGCGAGGTGAAGTACTCGTTCGATGCCGCCGTGTTGTTGAACGGCTGCGCAAAGGCAGCGGCGTCTTCGCGCACGTCTCCGCTATAGATGTCCGAGTCGAGCCCGAAAAAGGCCGTGCCACCCTGCGCGGCGTCGCCGAAGAAGCCATTGCCTTCGGCGTCGAACATCATCGTGGCGCCGCTGCCAACGCGCAGCGTGAACTGATCACCGGACGTCCGCACCGATCCGCGCGCGAAGCCGCCGATGGTCAGGAAGCCGTCGCTATCGGTGAAGATGTTCTCGGTCGACGCAACGCCGAAGGACCGCTGGCTGCCGCCGCTTCCCTCGATCCCTACCTGCGCCCAGAGCGAGACGCTGGTTGCCTCGTCGCTCGGGTTGTCCGGCCGCAGGGCCCAGAAGCGATTGTTCAGCTCGGACCGCGGAACGGTGAATGACGACGTGAACTGACCGGGCAAGAACGGGATCTCACTGTCGCCGGGGAAACCCGGATAGACGTCCCAGGCCCGGAAGCGCGTGCCGGTGGTGGTGCTCGGCGCCCCCCCGGCGAACGCCAGCGGAAGGTTCTGCCCGCCGGTCTCCTGCAGCACGAAGAAGAAGTAGTCGAGATTTGGCGACACCAAGCCGGTACCGGTCACCGCACCGAACGGGGATGTCGCCGCATCCGCCCCCGACACCGTGAACAGGTCACCCGAGGCCT
>CAZVLI010000023.1:0-13627 GCA_964627965.1 uncultured Rhodospirillales bacterium | reverse complement strand
CCCGCATGGGAACGCGCAGGGCCGCGGCCAGGTCCGACAGCGGGTCGTCCATCAGGAAGGCGACCGGCTTGCGCACCACGGCCCGGCCGAGCGCGGCGCGCTGACGCTGGCCGCCGGAGAGCTGGCCCGGCTTGCGGTCGAGCAGCGCCTCGATCCGTAGCACCTTTGCCGTATCTTCGACCTGTGAGCGCACATCGAGATGACGTGCGCGGGAAAGCAGCGGCCCGGCGATGGGCAGCCGCTGCCAAAAGCTCAGGTCGCGCAGCTTCAGTGGCGTGGCCATGTTCTCTGCCACCGTCAGGTGCGGGTAGAGTGCGTAGGACTGAAACACCATGGCCAGATTGCGGTCGCTGGCCCGCACGCCGTTCACCAGCCGGTCGCCGATATGGACGTCGCCGCCGCTCTGTGCCTCCAGACCGGCGATGATCCGCAGCAAGGTCGACTTGCCGCAGCCCGACGGCCCGACCAGCGTCAGGAACTCGCCGTCCTGGATGGTGAGGTCGATGCCGTTGAGCACCTGGGTTTGATCGAAACGTTTTGTTACGTTGGAAATTGCGATCGCTGCCACCGGACTTGCCCCCGCTTGTTCGTTGCGTTGCCCGTCGCGAGGGCCTGTCTAGCAAGGCGCATTGACACTGACGTGACGTCATATAAGTGCCGCTAATGCCGGGCAGAGTCGCCGACGCGATGAAGCCGAGCCCGTACCAGATTTCTGCCTTCGCCCATGCCGCACGCGAGCGCAGTTTTTCGCGCGCGGCGGCAAAGCTCGGCGTCACCCAGTCCTCCATCACGCAGCATGTCGCGAAGCTGGAACGCATCGTCGGCACGCAGCTCTTCGTTCGCCGCCGCGAGGGGCTGGAGTTGACCCGGGCAGCGCGCGACCTGTTCGAGATCGCCGACCGGCTGACGACGCTGGAACAGCTGGTGGAGGAGAAGATCGCGAACTACGGCGATCTCGCCGCCGGACACCTGATCGTCGTCGCCAACGCGCCGCGGCCGGTGATGCCGGCGATCGCGCGCTATGCCGAGCTGCACCCCCAGGTGCGGATCGAGTTCTCGCTGGTGAGCTGGACCCTGGCGATGCAGCAACTGCGGGAACGCGAAGTCGACGTCGCCGTCGTGACCGCGCCGGATGAGGTCGACGGCCTGCATGTGCAGACGGTCGGCACGACCCGCTATCGCGCCTACGTACGCCGCGACAATCCGATCGCCGGGCGTCGGCGTGTGTCGTTGCGCGATCTCGCCAACACGACGTTGATCATCCCGGAGGACGGCTCGCTGACCCAGCGGCTGGTCACCGAGAAGGCCACGGAACTGGGCCTGGAACTGAACCGCATCGTCAAGACGACGACTTTCCCCGTGGTGAAGGAAGCGGTGCTGCACGGCGTCGGCGTCGGCCTGATGCTGGAAGACAGCATGTATCGGTCGTCCAATCTCGTCGCGCTCGAGATTGCCGAGATGCCGGAAGTCTATCGCAACTGCCTGATCACCCCGACCGACAAGCGCGATCTGCGCGTGGTCCGCAGCTTCATCGACGTGGCGTTGGATACGATGGAAGCCGCGTGACCGGTCGTTTGCGTTGGGAGACCGAGGATGGTTGCGCTACGTGTTCGCCAAGGATGTCATGTCTCCGTACTGTCACAATCGACGCGCTAGAAGGGCGCATCTCCCGCCGCTGCTTACCGTCCACCCATGAGCAACACTGGTAGCTTCGATCTCGCCGTCGTCGGCGCCGGCATCATTGGCCTCGCGCATGCGTACGTCGCCGCGCGTCAGGGGCTCCGGGTCTGTGTGATCGACCGCGATGCGCAGGCCAACGGCGCGTCGGTGCGCAACTTCGGGTTCATCACCGTGACCGGGCAGCAGCGGGGGACCTGCTGGCGGCGTGCGATGCGCACCCGCGACGTGTGGGCCGAGATCGCGCCGGCGGCAGGTATCGCCGTGGAACAGGAAGGGCTGCTCGTCCTGGCGCGGAGACCGGAGGCATGGCCGGTCCTGGAGGCGTTCCGTGGCACCGAGATGGGTGAGCGCTGCGAACTGTTGCGGCCGGATCAGGTCTGCGAGCGCCACCCCGCGCTACGGCCGGATGCCCTGGCCGGGGCGCTCTACAGCCCACACGAGTTGCGGGTCGAGTCGCGCACGGCGATCCCGAAGCTGGCTGATCACCTGGCATCCGCGTACGGCGTGACGTTTCTGCGCTCGACCTGGGTGCATGGCGTCGCGCCACCGCGCGTAGAGACCAGCGCCGGCACGGTTCACGCCGACGCCATCGTGGTCTGTCCGGGCGACAAGTTCGGCAGTCTCTATCCGGAGCGCATTGCGGCCTATGGCTTGACCCGTTGCCTGCTGCACATGTTGCGGGTACGGCCACGCGGCGGCTTCCGGTTGCCGCATCCGGTGATGTCCGACCTGAGCCTGGTGCGCTACGAGGGCTATGCCGCCTTGCCGGAGTCGGCGCCGCTGTTGGCGCGGTTGCGGGACGAGCAGGGGGCGGAGCTCGACCACGGCATCCACCTCATCGCGGTGGCCAGCGGCGACGGCTCGCTGGTCGTCGGCGACTCGCACCGTTACGCCGCAACGCCCGATCCGTTCGCGGTCGCGGAGGTCGACGACCTGATGCTGCGCGAGATGACCGCCGCGACCGGCCTGTCCGACTACGAGGTGATCGAGCGTTGGACGGGGACCTATGCGTCGGCGGGCGATCGTCTGATGCTGGTCGATACGCCGGAACCGGCGGTGCGCATCGTGATCGTGACGAGCGGCACCGGCGCGTCGACTGGTTTCGCCATCGCCGAGGAAGTCATCGCCGACCTGGGAGGCAAGAGCGCATGAGCGAGGTACAGGCCGTCATCTTCGACTGGGCCGGCACCATGGTGGACTTCGGCAGCCGTGCACCGATGGGTGCCTTCGTCGAGGTGTTCAAGTCCTTCGGCGTCGAGATCAGCACCGACGAGGCCCGCGGTCCCATGGGGCTGCCGAAGCTCGAGCATATCCGGGCGCTGGGACAACTGGAGACGGTCCGTACGCAATGGCGTGTGTCCCAGGGCGGCGACTTCGACGATGCGGCGGCGCATCGCGTCTACGAGGTGTTTGTGCCGATGAACGCCGACGTCGTCGCCGACTATGCCGATCTCGTGCCGGGCGCGGCCGACCTGGTCGTGGCGTTGCGCGAGCGCGGCATCACGATCGGTTCCACCACCGGCTACACCCGTGAGATCATGGAGCGCCTGCTGCCGCGTGCCGCTGAGCAGGGCTATGCGCCGGACAACCTTGTCTGCGCGGGCGACCTGGCGGCGGGCCGGCCGACGCCGTTGATGATGTACAAGTGCTTCGTCGATCTTGGCGTCTGGGAGCCGCAGCGCGTCGTGAAGGTCGATGACACCACGCCCGGGATCGCCGAGGGGCTCGCCGCTGGCACCTGGACCGTCGGCGTGTCGCTGTCCGGCAACGAGGTCGGCCTGGCGCCGCACGAACTGGCCCGGATCGACGACAAGGTTCGCGGCGAGCTGAACGACCGGGCCCGTGGCGTGCTGCAGGACGCCGGCGCCCATGCCGTGATCGACACGGTCGCGGACCTCCTGCCGCTACTGGAGCGGATCGACGCGGAGATCGCCGCTGGCGCGCCGCCGCACCGGCTCTAGAACAACGTCGTCAGGCGAAGATGAAGTCGTCCGAGGTGAGCTGATCCGCCGTCACGTTGGTCAGCGTGACGCGCAAGGTCGGCGAGTCGCCCTCCGCGGCGAGCTGGATCTGCGCGCCATCGTTGCTGTCGACGATCGCCAGGTCGTCGATCGACGAGGTCCCGACGAAGGACAGCAGGTCCTCGCCGTCGCTGAAGTCGGTGACCGTATCGCTGCCCTGCATGGCGGCGAACTGGAACACGTCGGCGCCATCGCCACCGGTGGCCTGATCGTCGCCGACACCGCCGGTGAGGGTGTCGTTGCCAGCTCCGCCGAACAGGCTGTCGAGGCCGGAGATACCGAGCACGAGGTCGTTGCCGTCGTTGCCGTTGACGACGTCGTTGCCGCCCTGGCCGCGGACCGTGTCGTCGCCGTCGCCGCCGTTCACGGTGTCGGCGCCGGAATTGCCGTTGACCACGTCGGTGCCGGTACCGCCGTCGACACTGTCGTCGCCGCCACCGCCGAACAGGCTGTCGTTGTCGATGCCGCCGTCGACCGTATCGGTGCCGACCTGGCCGCGCAGCGTGTCGTCGCCGGCCTCACCCATCAGCATGTCGTCGTCGGTGTTGCCTTTCAGGTCGTCGCCGCCGTCGCCACCCAGCAGCGTATCGTTGCCGGCCTGCCCGAAGCACCGGTCGGCGCCGTCGTTGCCGCTGATCGAGTCGTTGCCGTCGCCGCCAGCCAGCAGGTCGTCGCCGGTGTTGCCGAGCAGCGTGTCGGCGCCGCCGTTCGAGAAGATCGTGTCGTTGCCGGCGCCGCCGTCGATGCTGTCGTCCGCGCCGGCACCGGTTAGCGTATCGTCGCCGGCGGTCGGCGTGGCGGTGAAGGCGCCGTAGATCAGGTAGCTCGCGCCGGCGTTCGCGCCGCCGTCGTCGTCGAACGGTGCGCCGATCAGGACGTCCGCGAGGCCGTCATTGTTGACGTCGCCGGCGCCCGAGGCTGATAGGCCGAGCCCGTCGTCGCCGGCCTCGGCGGTGAAGACGATGCCCGCCGCGTCGGCCAGGCTGCCGAGATCGATGTTCGTCAGGCTGGCGCCGCCGAAGACGATGTAGGCCTTGTTGCCGAGGCTGCCGATGACGATGTCGTTGAAACCGTCGCCGTTGAAGTCGCCTTGCACGCCGCCGGCATAGGCGCCGATGCGGTCGTTGTCGGCGGCGCCGTCGATGCGGATGCCGGCATTGCCGAGGGTGGATAGATCGATGTTGGCCGGCGTCTCGGAGCCGAAGATGACGTAGAGCGCGCCGCGCATCGTGCCGGCGCCATTGTAGTAGCCGGCGCCGACCAGGATGTCGGCGATCCCGTCGCCGTTGACGTCGGAGATGATGTCGACGCTGAAGTTGTCGAGATCGTTGGCGTTCGCCGGGGTGATGGTGAACGCGCTGTCGGGCGTGGGGAGTACGTTGACGTTGAAGGTGGGCGCATTGTTGGCGGCGCCGAAGATCACGTAGACCTTCTCGCCGGAGCTGTTGACGATGATGTCCGCGATACCGTCGTTGTTGACGTCGCCACCACCGCCGACGACCTGGCCGAACTGGTCCCCGGCGGTCTCGCCGTTGATCCGGGTGCCGCCGCCATACTGCACCGCGAGGTCGATGGTATTGGGCAGGCCGTCGCCGTTGCCCGGCAGGATGAAGACCGATCCGGTGTTGGTGTTGAGGCCGTAGGCGCCGACGATGATGTCGTTGACGCCGTCATTGTCGAAGTCGCCGGCAGCGGCGATGGCGTCGGCGAAGGCGTTGTCGGCCGGGCCGTCGATCAGTGTGCCGCCGTCGCCCAGGCTGCCGAGCATGACCTCGCCGGTCAGGCTGTCGCTGCCGAAGACAATGTAGGTTTCGCCCTCGCTGTTGGTGCCGCCGCCGATGGTGCCGAGCGCCAGGTCGGCGATGCCGTCGCCGTTGACGTCGCCGAGTCCGACCGCCAGCACGCCGGCATAGTCGTTGGCGGCGATGCCGGTGACCATGAAGCCACCGGTTCCGATGCTGGACAGATCGGTGGAGAAGCCGCTTGCCGTGCCGAACAGGACGTAGGCGGTGCCGGTGTTCGAGTTGGTCGCGTCAGCCACGAGCAGCAGATCGGCGATCCCGTCGCCGTTGAGGTCGCCAGCCGGTCCGGCAACGCTATAGCCCAGGTTGTCGCCTGCCGCGAGACCGACGAACTTGATGCCCGCCGTGCCGAGATTCGCCAGATCGATCGTTGCCATGCCCGCTAACCCTCACTAGCACCTGTCGTCACCCTAGCAGGGGAACGCGACGGCCGCGGCATCAATTCGCTAGGGCGGTCCGCTTTTCCCGTCCGCCTGCGCCAGCCAGTTGCGCTTGACCTCCTCGGGCGGCTTGTCTTCCGACCAGGTGACCACCACCGAGAGCAGCATGTCGATCAACTGGCCGTCGGTGGAGAGCGGCGCGACCAGCGCCTCGCCAACCAGCCACTGCGAGGAGACGTAGCGGGTGCGCCCGATGGCGCGCATCGGCGCATGACGCTTCACCGCCTCTTCCATCACGCCACGGTTGCGCTTCGCGATCGGCGGCGCCAGCGCATCCTCGATCAGCTTGCCGGTATGCTCGCCGTAGAGTGCCGCCACCGTCGTACCGACGAGTCGAAACCGCCATGTGTATCCGGGCGCCGCCTCGTGTTCGACGCGATCGAAAAGCAGCACGTGCCGCAGGAGGGACGGGATCTCCAGCGGATCGATGGCGCCCCGGGTCGGAAACGCCGCCCCGGCACGCTTGCTTTCCCAGTATTCCAGCGCCTCCAGCAGCGCCGGATGCAGGAACCGCAGCGAGGGGTCGAACAACGTGCCGTCGTCGCCCTTGTAGGCGCCATCGGGCCAGGGCACGGAATCCAGACGAAAGCGGACGCCTTCGGGCAGAACGGCACTCATCCAGCGGCGGCTCTAGAACGCATTGTCGACAAGCCAGTTCCGCAAGCGATCGAGCGGCAGGCGTTGCACCTGCTCCCCGGTCCAGCGCACTTGCGCGTCGACCTGTCCGAGCATGATGCCGCGCGCGGCGTAGTCCTTGGCCAGGCGCGGCAGCAGGCTGTCGAGTTCCTCCAGCGCCTCGGTATACGTGGTGGCCACGATCCAGGGCTCTTTCCAGTCGTCCAGTTCGACCACGAGGCGGCGGCGGGACATCTTCTGCATCCATCGCAATTGGCGGCGCGCCGGTGCCGACGTTGGCCTGCTCGGGCGCGGGTCATCTAGACTAGCGCGATATGTAGCAATTGCCAGTGACGGAAAGGGTGGCGGCAATGGACTTGGGGATCAAGGGACGCAAGGCGATCGTCTGTGCCTCCAGCAAGGGGTTGGGGCGCGGGTGCGCGGTGGCGCTCGCCCGCGCCGGTGTCGACGTCGTGATCAACGGGCGTGATCAGGCGGCGCTGGACGCCACGGCGGCGGCCATTCGCGGCGAGACCGGCGTCAATGTCGAGATCGTCAATGCCGACGTCTCAACGGCCGACGGACAGGCGGCGCTGCTGGCGGCCTGTCCGGAGCCCGACATCCTGATCAACAACAACGGCGGCCCGCCGTTCCGTGATTTCCGTCAGGTCGACCGCGCCGCGATGCTGGAGGGCGTGACCCAGAACATGGTCACGCCGATCGAGCTGATCCAGAAGGTGATCGACCCGATGGTGGCGCGCAACTTCGGCCGCATCGTCAACATCACGTCGGTGTCGGTGAAGCGGCCGGTGCCGGGCCTGGACCTGTCGAGCGGCGCGCGCGCCGGCCTGACGGCCTTCCTCGCCGGTGTCGCGCGCTCGGTGGCGCAAAACAACGTCACGATCAACAACATACTGCCGGGCTACATCGAGACCGACCGATTGCGCGCCGTCATCACCGCCAACGCCACGGCGCAGGGCGCCGGCGAGAACGCCGTCACCGCCTCGTTGCAGGACGAGGTGCCGGCGCGCCGCTTCGGCAACCCGGAGGAGTTCGGCGAGTGCGCCGCCTTCCTGTGCAGCCAGCACGCCGGCTACATCACCGCCCAGAACCTGCTGCTCGACGGCGGCCTCTACATGGCGTCGTTCTAGATCTCGCCTTCCTTGCGCAGCATGGCCAGGCTCTCGCGGAACGCCGCGAGGGTCTGGTCGACCTCGGCTGCCCCGTGCGTGTTGGACAGCAGGCCGCCGGGCCAGGCGCCCAGGTCGACGCCGTTGATCAGCATCGCCAGGCGGAACTTGCGCACCAGCTCCGGCGGCTTCGCCTTCAACGTCGCGTAGGGCACCGCGTTCGCATCGAAACTGTCGGGATCGTCGACCGGCGCCGCCGGGTTCATGTGGAAGTGGAAGCCGGAGAACGTGCCGTAGCTCGCCCACGGCACGCCTTCCTCTTTCAGAACCTTGTTGAAGCCGGTGCGCAGGCTCGCCGCCGTGTCGTTCGCGGTCTGGCAGGCATCGGTGCTGGCGATGATGTCCAGCGCGGTGATGCCGGCAGCGGCCGAGACCGGGTTGGCGTTGAAGGTGCCGGGGTGCTGGATCTTCTCCTGCTTGCGGTCCGCCGTGATGCCGAAGTCGAGACGGTCGAGAATGTCCGCGCGCCCGGCAACGGCACCGCCCGGCAGGCCGCCGGCCAGGATCTTCGCCATCGTGGTCATGTCCGGGGTGATGCCATACTCGGCCTGTGCGCCGCCGGGCGAGACCCGGAAGCCGGTGATAACCTCGTCGAACACCAGGATGACGCCGTTCTCGGTGCAGGCCTCGCGTGCGGCGGCGAGATACTCCGGCAGGATCGGAATCTGGCCGAAGCTGCCGCCGGTAGGCTCCACGAACATCATCGCCACGTCCGGCTCCGCCAGTGCCTTGCGCAGCCCCTCGATATCGCCGGGCTCGACCAGCAGGACCGCGCCAGCGACCCCGTCCAGCACGCCGGCGGTCGGCGTGCCGTCGAAGTGCGAGGCGTAGCCGGTGGTCATGTGGTCGTGCCAGCCGTGGAAGTGCGTCTTGATCCGCACGATCCGGTGCTTGCCGGTGAACGCGCGCGCCAGCCGCACCGCCATGTGCGTCGCCTCGGTGCCGGACGAGGTGAAGCGCACCTTCTCCGCCGACGGGATCATCGCGCAGACCCGTTCGGCCCACTCGACCTCGCGGATGTGGTTGGCGCCGAAGTGCGTGCCTTGCGCCATCGCCTCGGCGACCGCGGCCATCACCTTCGGATGGTTGTGGCCGAGCAGCAGCGCGCCGTGGCCGCCAAAGAAATCGACATACTCGTTGCCGTCGACGTCCCACTTTCGCGGACCCTGGGCGTGATCGACGTAGGTGCCGTAGGGCGTCAGGTAGCGTCCGTCGTGGACGATGCCGCTCGGCAGGTGCTCCGCGGCGCGTTCCGCCATGGCGGCCGACTTCGGCGTCTTGGCGCGGTAGGCGGCAACGATCTGCGAGTTCGAGGCGATGGTATCCGGCATTCAGTTGTCTCCTGTCTCAGACCGCATTGTAGCCGCCATCGACCAGCAGGTCCGCGCCCGTCATGTTGGAGGACGCATCGCTGGCCAGGAACAGGGCGGCCTGGGCGATTTCCTCCGGCTCGCCGACGCGGCCGGACAGATGTTTAGGGCCGAGCTCGGCCTTCGCCGCGTCCATCGATCCGAAGCGCCAGCTGATCCGCTCGGTCGCCACGGCGCCGGGCGACAGCGTGTTGACCCGGATGCCGTCGGCGGCGTGGTCGATGGCCATGCACTTGGCGAGCTGTATCAGCCCGCCCTTGGTGGTGCAGTAGGCGGCGCGCCCTGCCGAGCCCACCGAGCCGAGCTGCGAGGCGATCAGGATGATCGAGCCGCCGTGCGTCTTCATCAGCGGGATCGCGTGCTTGGCGACGAGATACGCGCCCGTCAGGTTCACGTCGATCACCTGGCGCCAGGTCTCGGTCGGCACATCCGGCACCGCCGCGGCTGCATCGTAGGTCGCCGCGCCATAGACCAGGACATCGAGCCTGGGCCCGATCTTCCCGACCAAGGACTGGATGCTCGCTTCGTCGGTGACGTCGACCGGCTCCAGCCCATCGCCGGACTTCAGGTCGGCACCAATCACGCGCGCGCCGGCGCCGCCCAGCGCCGTCGCGATGGCCCTGCCGATGCCCTGCGCGGCGCCGATCACGAGCGCGGTGCGGCCGGCGAGCGCGTCTTCGCTGTACGTGGCCATGGTCGTCGTCTCCCTCGCTGCCCACGACGGTAGCGCAACCGCCGCCGGCCGGCTAAGACAAAGCGAACGCGAGAAGGAAGGTCGAGGAGGACGACATGGCCCAGATCGAGGTGACCCGGCACGGCGCCGTCGCGGTGTGCACGATCACGCCGCCGGACATCTTCATGAACATCGACACGGTGGCCGAGCTCGACCAGGTCAGTGCCGACCTCGCCGTTGACGAGGCCGTGCGCGCGGTGATCTTCACCGGTGGTCATCCCGGCGTGTTCATCCAGCACTATGACGTCGCCGAGCTGGCGAAGATGGCCGGTGGCCTGCGCGACAAGGGCCTCACCTTCTCGCCGGATCGGCCGGTGAAGCCGCGCCAGCTCGACGGCGTGTTCGAGCGTCTCGGCGCCATGGACAAGCCGGCCATCGCGGCGCTGAACGGCAACGCGATGGGCGGCGGCTTCGAGCTGGCGCTGGCTTGCGACATCCGCGTCACCCAGCCAGGCGACTGGTCCTTCGGTCTGCCGGAGATCAATCTCGGCATTCTGCCCGGCGCCGGCGGCACGCAGCGACTGGCACGGCTCGTCGGTCAGGCACGCGCGCTGGAAATGGTGCTGCGCGGCCGCACCGTCGGACCCGACGAGGCGCGCGCGCTCGGTATGGTGCACGAGGTCTGTGTCGACGGCGCGCTGATCGGCGCACGGCGCATCGCGGAGGAGATCGCGAGCAAGACGCCATTGGCCGTTCGCCACATCAAGCACCTGATCCGCCACGCCGCGTCCGGCCCGCTCGACGAGGGCCTGGGGCTGGAGCGCACGTTGTTCCTTGATCTGATGGTCAAGGACGAGGCGGTCGACCTGATGGCCGCTTTCGAGGCCAGTGGCCGCGACATTCGCCGCGTCAGTCGAGAAACCTGAACGTGGTGAGCATGGCCCCGGCGCGGGTCTTGCTCTTCAGTTCGTCCGGGTTCTTCAGCGGGAGTTGCTTGTCGGCGACGTTGGCGACCATCAGCACGCCATCGGCCTGCTTCGGATGCAGGATGCCGACCAGCCATGTGTAGACCAACCCGACATCGGGATCGATGTAGCGCCCGAAAACTTCCACGGCGGTGTACTTGCCGACCGTGGTCTTGCGCACGCCGTCGCGTTTCGACTTCTCGTAGCCGCGCACGACCATGGCGAAGCCGTCGCTCGCCAGCAGGTTGGCGGCGGCTTGAACGCGCTCTTCCTCGTCGCCCATCGCGACGTCCATCGGCACGAACTGGAAGTTCTCGATGAATTGCTTGTCCGGGGTGGCGTAGGCGATCTTGACGAAGGTGTCCTTGCCGGGCGTCGCTTGCAACCGCGCCAGGAAGTCGTCGCCGGTCGGCGCCAGGAACCGGAACGGCGCCTTCACCTCGATCTGCTTCTCCGCCGCATAGGCGGCGTCGATCTTGAAAGTCTTGCCGATCACCAGGTTGCCCTCGGTGACCTCGAAGAAGTTGAACTTCACTTTCGGCTTGCCGTCCTGCGCCACGACTGGCGTGGCCGAGAGCACCAAGGCGAGGAGGGCGGCGGCGAGGCGGGTGGTCACGATGGGAAACTCCAGGTCAGCCGTCCAGGCGGTCGCGCCATCCGTAGTAGGCGCGGGTGAGGGCGACGATCTGCGGGCTCCAGCGATGCAGCGGCATCGGACGCATCGGCAGGGCGGGCAGCGCCCATTCCGGATCCGGCCGCCCGCGGCTCAGCCGGTCGGCGATGAGGCGTCCCATCATCGTCGCCATCGCCACGCCACGCCCGTTATAGCCAAGCCCGGCCCACAGGCCCGGCGCGAGCTCGTGCAGGTGCGGCAGGTGATCGCCGGTCAGCGCCACGCGGCCACCCCACCGGTACTCGACTTTGGGGTCGGCGACCTGCGGCAGGAGTTGGCGCACCCGCCCGGCCAGCGACTCGTAGAGCTTGGACAGGCCGACGGGCGAGGGGGCGCCGCCGCCACCCATCAGCAACCGGCCTTCGTGGTCCATGCGGTAGTACCAGAGCAGGCGGCGCGTGTCGGACACCGCCTGACCGCCGGGCAGAACCGAGCGCCGGACATTCTCGCTGAGCGGCGCCGTGGCGACCTGAACGCTGTAGACCGGGATGACTGTCTGCTTCAGCCCGGGCCACAGGCCGTCCGTGTAGCCGTTGGTCGCCAGCACGACGGATTGCGCGACAACGGTGCCGCCGTCCGTCTTGAGCACCCAGCCAGTGCCGTTGCGGGCAAGTTCGGTGACCGGTGAGCCGCCATGGATAGCGGCGCCGGCGCCGTGAGCGGCGTTGGCCAATCCGCGGGCGTAGGACAACGGCTGCACCGTACCGCCGCGCTTGTCGATCCAGCCGCCGAAGTAGCGCTCGGTGCCGATCAGCGATGCAATGTCGTCTCGCCCGAGCCAGGCCACGTCGGCGCCACGGCGCTGCCACTGCTCGAAACGGCGCCGGAGCATCGGCAGCTTGCTTTCCAGGTGGCCGGCCTGGATCCAGCCGCCTCGGACCGGGTGACAGTCGATGCCGTGTCGTTCAATCAGTTCGAAGACCAGGTCGGCACTGGCCGACGCGGTGCGGATCCAGGCCTCGGCCTGATCCACGCCGAACTGGGCGATCAACTCGTCGGGGTCGTGCTTCAGGCCCGGGATCACCTGTCCGCCGTTGCGCCCCGAGGCGCCGACGCCCGGCTCACCGGCTTCGAGCACGACCACGTCCGCGCCGGCCTCGGCGAGGTGCAGGGCCCCGGTGAGCCCCGTAAACCCGGCCCCGACCACGGCCAC
Source organism: uncultured Rhodospirillales bacterium (assembly GCA_964627965.1). Lineage (GTDB taxonomy): Bacteria > Pseudomonadota > Alphaproteobacteria > JAVKFY01. Next base: position 1,045 of record CAZVLI010000023.1, on the reverse strand, counting down.
GTCGCAACGCCGCTCGCCGCGCAGCGGCGGCCAATCGCCGGCCGCGATCGCCGTTGCCGACCACAATGACTGGGTCAGCGGCACCGGTTCGAGTTGCGTCGTGCTCACGCCGTAGCTGTCCTCCAGCGCCAAACATCGCCTGTCTGGCCCGCCTCGTCTATGAATCCATGCATGACGGACGGAGCGAAGGCGTAATGCTAAGGGGTCTGTGGCGGATCGCAGTGATGGCCGTCGCGGTCTACGTCATGGTCACGGCGGGCATGTACGCCATTCAGCGGCAGATCATGTACCACCCGCCGCCAGCCGTCCTGCGGGCGCCGCCTACGGGTTTCGAGGCGGTGACATTGACCACGGCGGACGGGCTGTCCCTGACCGCCTGGCACGCTCCGGCGGCCGATGGCGGGCGCACCGTCGTGCACTTTCACGGCAACGCCGGGCTGATCTCGGGCCAGCTGAACCGCGTCTGGCCGCTGATCGAGGCCGGCTATGGCGTGCTGCTGGTGGAGTACCGCGGCTACGGCGGCAACGCCGGCAGTCCGACGGAGGAGGGCCTGCTGGCCGATGGTCGCGCCGCGCTGTCTTACCTGGCGGCGCAGAACATTCCCTCGGGCGAGCTTGTGCTGCTCGGCGAGTCGCTGGGGAGTGGGGTCGCGGTGGCGATGGCCGCAGAAGCGGCAGTCGGTGGCTTGATCTTGATGTCGCCTTATACGAGCACGGCCGATGTCGCCCAGGCGCGCTACTGGTGGCTGCCGGCGCGGTGGCTGATCAAGGACAGCTACGATTCGCTGAGCCGGATCGGGAACGTCCGTGTGCCGCTTCTGGTCGTGCACGGCCAGCGTGACGGGGTGATCGACTGGCGTTTTGGCCAGCGACTGTTCGACGCCGCGAACGAACCGAAGCGGCTGGTGCTGATCGACCGCGCCGGTCACAACGACCTGATTGGGAACGGCGCCATCGCGGCGCAGCTGGAGTTCCTCGCGACGCTGCCCTAGGCGCTGTCGCGCAGCGCGGTCAGCGCGGCCGGGGTATCAACGTCCAGCAAGAC
>CAZVLI010000022.1:0-13704 GCA_964627965.1 uncultured Rhodospirillales bacterium | reverse complement strand
GAACAGCGCCACGCCAAAGGCCTTCATCAGGAAGGCGCCGGCCTCGGCCTGCTCCTTGTCCGCGCCCTTGAACGTGACCGAGACCGCCGGATCGAGCTTCTGGGTCGCCAGCCACTCCTTGATCGCGGTGACCTGCTCGTCGATCAGCAGGCCTTCCTGAACGCTGGCCTGGATCTTGATCATGCGCTGGCCGTCGGTGCGGTTCAGGGTGCCGGTCTTCGGCTCCGGCACGCGGCTCACGAAGTTGGTCACCGGCACCAGGCCCTGCGGCGTCTGCACGCGCAGCTTGTCGAGCTGGTTGATGTTGCGCTCGTCGGTCGGGAAGCGGACGCGGATGTCGATCTCGTCGTCGGCGTCGTCGGGGCGATAGCCGCCGAGCTTGACGCCGTTGGTCACGAGCTGGACCAGGTTGCCGACCTGGGTGACGTCGGCGCCGAAGCGGCCGGCCTGGGCGCGATCGACACGGACCGACCACTGGATGCCGGGCAGTGGCCGGCTGTCCTCGATGTCGAGCAGGGTCGGCATCGTTTCGAGATGCGCCCTGATCTGATCGGCCACCGGATCGATGCGCTCCGCGACTCGGCTGCGCAGCTCGATCTGGATGTCCTTGCCCTGCGGCGGGCCGGCGTCAGGCTTGCGCGCCTCGACGTGGATGCCGGCGAGGTCGGCGGTCCGCGCTCGCATTTCGTTCAGCAGCACGGACGCCGTTTCGCGGGTGTCCCACTCGGCGAACTCGATGAAGATCGTGCCGACAACGTCCTCCGCGACGTCGTCGCCGCCGCCGCCGATCTTGCCGGTACGCGCGTAGACCGTCTCCAGTCCGTCGATGGAGATGATGCGGGCCTCGACCTCGCGCACCAGCGCGTCCTTCTCGTAGGTCGACAGGTTGCCGCGCGCGTGCACGTAGACGATGCCCTGCTCGGGCTCGACCTCGGGGAAGAACTCCACCCCGTTGCCATGGGTGGCATAGAAGGTCTGCACGCCGACCAGCGTGCCGAAGGCCAGGATGACGATCTTCACCGGGTGTCGGACGGCCACGGAGAGCAGCCGGGCGTAGGCGCCGGTGAAGCCCCTGAGGTCGCGCATGTCGCCGCTCTCGGCGGCCGCCATCGCCTTCATCGTCGCCGGGTCGGCCGCGCCTGGCTTGCCGAAGATCGAGCCCAGCGTCGGCACGAAGATCAGTGCGACGACCAGCGAACCGGTCAGTGTCACGATCAATGTCAGCGGCAAGTACTTCATGAACTCGCCGACCACGCCGGGCCAGAAGATCAGCGGCATGAAGGCGGCGAGCGTCGTGGCGGTCGACGAGGTGATCGGCCAGGCCATCCGCTTGGCGGCGAGCGCATAGGCTTCGCGCCGGTGCAGGCCTTCGGCCATCTTCCGGTCGGCATACTCGGTGACGACGATGGCGCCGTCGACCAGCATGCCGACGGCCAGGATCAACGAGAACAGCACGACGATGTTGACCGTCAGGTCCAGCGAATGCAGCACCAGAATGCCGGTCAGGAACGATGTCGGGATCGCCAGGCCGACCAGCCCGGCGGTGCGCACGCCGAGCGCCGCGACGACCACGATCATCACCAGCAGCACCGCGCTCAGCACGTTGTTCTGCAGGTCGCCGAGCATGCGGCGGATGTCCTGGCTCTTGTCCTGGATGAAGCCGATCTGCAGCGCCGCCGGCCAGTTCGGGCGCATCTCGTCGACCACCGCGCGCACTTCGTCGATGGTCTCGATGATGTTCTCGCCGAGGCGCTTCTTCACTTCCAGGGTCAGCGCCGGCTCGCCGTCGACGCGCGCGAAGGTGGTGGCGTCCTTGAAGGTGCGGCGCACCGTGGTGATGTCCCTCAAGGTCACCACGCCGTCGCCCGACGCCTTGATCGGCAGGTCGCGCACGTCCTTGGCGGTTTCCAGCAGCCCCGGCACCTTGACCGAGAAGCGACCGGCGCCGGTGTCGAGTGCGCCGGCGGCGACCAGCTTGTTGTTCAGTGCCACGGCGTTGATCAACTCGACCTGCGTCAGACCGAAGCTCTCCAGGCGTGCCGGGTCGATCACCACCTCAAGCAGTTCTTCCCGATTGCCGGCGATGTCGGCCGACAGCACGCCCGGCAGCGCCTCGACCTGGTCTTTCAGGTCGCGGGCGATCTTGAGCAGCGCACGTTCCGGGACGTTGCCGGACAGCGTCACGGTCAGCACCGGGAACAGGCCGATATTGACCTCGTTCACGACCGGCTCGTCGGTGTCGTCGGGCAACTCCGGCTTCACCAGGTCGACCTTCTCGCGCACGTCGAGCATGGCCTGGTCGGCGTCGAAGCCGGCATCGAACTCGAGCAGGACGGAAGCATGGCCTTCGCTGGCGGTGGAGCGCATCTCCTTCACGCCCTCGATGCCGCGCAGTTCCTCCTCCATCGGTCGGACCAGCAGGCGCTCGGCGTCGGACGGCGAGATGCCGTCGTGGCTCATCGACACGTAGATGATCGGAATGTCGATATCCGGGTCGGATTCCTTCGGGATCGTCACGTAGGCGACGATGCCGGCGATCAGCACCAGCACCAACGCCGCCAGCACGGTGCGGCTGCGGCCGATGGCGGCGTCGATGATGGCGTTCATCACGCGGCTCCCGGCTTGGCGACCAGCACCTTCTCACCTTCGCGCACGAATTCCTGACCGACGGAGATGATGTCGATCTCCGGCGGCAGGCCGGTGATCCAGACGCCGTCGGTCTGGTCCTCGACCAGCGTGACCGGGTGGAACCTCACGACGCGCAGGCCCTTGGTATCGGCCGGGCCGACAACACGCACACCGACCACGCCGGCATCGTTCAAGGTCAGCAGCGCCGGCGAGACGAAATGTGCGGGCACCGGCCGGGTCGGGAAGGCGATCTCCGCCGTGATGCCGTCACGGAGGATGCGTTCCGGATTTGGGACTTCAAGCTCGACCCGGAACGTCCGGGTGGCCGGATCGGCGGCGGTGGCGATGAAGCTGATGTCGCCGGTCACGACCTGACCGGTGACCAGCTTGGCCCGCCCCTGATCGCCCATGCGCAGGCGGCCGACGTCGATCTCGGACACCTGCCCGACGATGAGGAAGGGATCCTCGTCGATCAGCAGTGCAATGGCGGCGCCGTCCTTCACGAAGTCGCCGCGCTCCACCATGCGGTCGTCGATCACCGCATCGAACGGTGCGCGGATCACGGTCTTGCCGAGCTGCACCTCCATCGCCTTCACGGCGGCCTTGGCGGCGTCGAGCTGCGCGGCGGTGCCGGCGAAGGCGGTCTCGGAGCGATAGCCCTTTTGCGTCAGCTTCTTGGCCGCCTGGTATTCGAGGTCGCGCTGCTTCACCAGCGCGCGCGCCTCCGCAAGGCGTGCCTGCCGCTCCTCGATCGCCAGGCGCGCGATGACGTCGCCGGCTTTCACCCGGTCGCCCTTCTGCTTCGGCAGCTTGATGATGGTGCCTGGCACTTCGGACTTCAGGTGAACGCTACGCTTGGCTTCGGTGCGCCCACGAACCAGCACGTGCTCCATCCGTTCCTTGGCGATGGAGCGGATGACGCGCACGGTCGTCGTCTTCTCGCCTTCCGGTTTGGCGGTTTCATCAACCGGCGGCGTGCCGTTGTCGGCGGCGATGGCTTGTTCGGGCGGGCTGGCGCCCATCTGGCCGCTGAGCACCCAGCCGGCGGCGGCAAGGGCGATCAGGACCGCGAGGATGTAGGACTTGCGCATGCGTGCATTCCCTAGTCGTCGCCATCGGCGGCCATGGCCACCGACGTGCCGCTGCGGTCGCGCTCGACCTGTGCCAGCAGCGCCTCGCTCTCAACGAGGTGGCGATTTTCTTCCATGTAGGCGAGGGCGGCGCGGCACACGGCCAGGCCATAGCCATTGACGAAACTCTTGCCCGGCGACATCGCTTCGTCGCGTTCGGCTTCTTCGAGGTGCGCGATGGTGTCGCGCAGGCCGCGCTCGCGATCGTCGATGACCGTGGCGATGTAGTTGGCGGGCAGCAACTCGGCGAACATCATCGTCGCCAGGAACTCCGAACGGATGCGGTCGGCGCCCGGCGGCTCGCGCAACTCGCGGACCAGTTCGAGACGGCCGTCCACGGTCAGGCTGTAGACCTTCTTGTCCGGGCGCTTGTCCTGGGCGGCGTAGTTGCAGGTGACGAGGCCCGCGGTCTGCAGCTTGTTCAGGGCCGGATAGATCGACCCGAAGCTGGCGTCGTAGAAATGCCGGAACGGCCCTTCGAGGACCTTTTTGATCTCGTAGCCGGAAGCGTCGCCCATTGTCAGTACACCCAGGCACAAGGTTTGGACGTCCATCTCGGCATTTCCTCCCAAAATACTATTGCACGAGTGGCATATAACAGTTCGATATATCGATGCAAGTGTTAACTGACCGGCGGTCGGTTGTCAACGCGGTTGATCGTTCCGCGCGGCCGGGCGTAGCGTTGCCGCAGGCGGGCCGCGCGGGATCGGTCCAACGCAAACAGGGGGATGTCATGAGCAACAAGATGGATGCCGTGCTGAAGGCGGCGGTGGACGAGGGCCAGGTGCCGGGTGTGGTGGCGATGGCCGCCGGGCCGTTGGAGACGATGTACACGGGCGCGTTCGGCACCCGCGCACTGCCGGACGGTGCCGCCATGACGCCGGACACGGTGTTCTGGATCGCGTCGATGACCAAGGCGATCACGTCGACGGCGGCGATGATCCAAGTTGAGCGCGGCAAGCTGCAGCTCGACACGCCGATCGAGGACGTCCTGCCGGAACTCAAGGGCCGGCAGGTGTTCGAGGGCTATGACGGCAACATGGCGAAGCTGCGCGAGCCGAAGAGCAAGCCGACGCTGCGTCAGCTCATTACCCATACGGCCGGCTTCAGCTACGACATCTGGAACGCCGATCTCGGCCGCTACATGGAAGAAAACGGCATTCCCGGTGTGATCGGGTGCGAGAACAAGGCGCTGTCGACGCCACTGACCTTCGATCCTGGGACGCGCTGGGACTACGGCATCAACATCGACTGGGTCGGCAAGGCGGTGGAAGCGTCGTCCGGCCAGAAGCTTGGCGTGTTCTTCGCCGAGAATATCTTCGGCCCGCTCGGCATGACGTCGATCGGCTTCAAGATCACCGACGACATGCGCAGTCGCCTGGTCGGCATGCACACCTACGGCGAGGACGGCAAGCTCGGGCCGATGGAGTTCGAGATCCCGCAGGAACCGGAGTTCGAGATGGGCGGCGGCGGCTGCTACGGCACGGTGGCCGACTACACCAAGTTCATGCAGGTGTTCCTCAACGCCGGCAAGGGCGCCAATGGCCACCAGTTGCTGAAGCCGGAGACGGTCGCGGAGATGAGCCGCAACAACATCGGCGATGTCGACGTGGTGAAGCTGGTCACGGCGATCCCGCCCTATTCGAACGACGCCGAGTTCTTCCCGGGCATGCAGAAGAAGTGGGGCCTGGGCTTCATGATCAACACCGCCGACGTGCCGGGCCGGCGCAAGGCGAACTCGCTGAACTGGGCCGGGCTTGGCAATACGTACTTCTGGATCGACCCGACGTCGAAGATCTGTGGCGTGATCATGACGCAGCTCGTGCCGTTCGCCGATCCGACCGTGCTCGGCCTGCTCGATCGGTTCGAAGAAGCGGTCTACGCGTCGGCATGAGCACGGAGGCGTCGCAGTTCGATCCGCGCGACTATCCGGTCGTCGATGCCGCGAGGGGCTATGGCGAGTGGGCGGCGAGCTACGAGGAGACGGTGGCGGTCGGGCTGGACCGGCCGCTGCTGGCGCGGATCGGCTCCGTCGACTGGTCCTCGGTCGGCGCAGCCGTCGACCTCGCCTGCGGCACCGGTCGCACCGGTGAGTGGCTGAAGGGGCAGGGCGTCGGCGCCATCGACGGTGTCGACATCACGCCGGAAATGCAGGCCCAGGCCGCCGAGAAGAACGTCTATCGCTCGCTCACCATCTCCGACGTCGCGGCGACGGGTCTGGACGCGGGTGCTTACGACCTGGTGATCATGGCGCTGGCCTGCGAGCACCTGGCCGATCTCGCGCCGGTCTATGGCGAGGCGGCGCGGCTGCTACGTCCCGGCGGGCAGTTCGCGATCATCGGCTACCACCCGTTCTTTCTCCTGAACGGCAAGATGACGCACTACCACCGTGCCGACGGCGAGGCGGTGTCGATCCGTTCCTACCTGCACCTGTTCGGCGACCACGTGGCGGCGGGCAAGGCCGCCGGGCTGATGCTGGACGAGATGCAGGAATGCGTGATCGACGAGGACTGGCTGACGACCAAGCCGAAGTGGCGGCCGTACCTGCACTGGCCGGTCAGCTACGGCATGGTCTGGCGCAAGGGCTAACGATCCGAGGCGGCACGGCGCATGTCCGTTCTACGATCAAAGTGGACATGGATCGTTGCCCTGCTCGTAGCTGGGCTTGCGGCGATCGCGGCGTTCAGCCGGACGTCGGTCCACGCTGAGTTACTGGTTCCGGCGAAGCCCGACGAGGTCTGGCGCGTGCTCACCGACACGGCCGCGTATCAAGACTGGAACCCGGTGCTGTTTCGCGTGGAGGGTAGCTTCGTCGAGGGAAGTCAGGTGACGCTGCATCTGCGGCAACCTGACGGTCCGGGCCTGGTGATCACGACGTCGGTGCGGCGGGTTGTCGACGCGCAGGAGCTAAATCAGGTCGGCGGAATGACTGGCGTACTCACATTCGACCACCGGTTTCTGCTGCGGGCGGTCGATGGCGGCACGCAGCTGATACAGCACGAGGTGTACCGCGGCATCGGTATCTGGTTCTGGGACTCCAGCTGGGTCGAACCGGCGTATGCCAGAGCCAACGAAGCCCTGCGCGACAGGGTGTTGGCTTTGCGGGACCAGAAGGCCGACTAGAGCGGCTACTCTGCCGCCAGTGGCTGGCCGACCTCGACGCGTTCGTCGGCGGGGAGCGGGTTCGGCCACCAGTGGTTTTCCCACTCGTCGTCGAACAGGTCGGTGAGCTGCGGCATCACCTTCTCGGCGAACAGCGACGTGTTGTACATCGTCAGCTCGCGGCTCATCGACCCGAACTGCAGCAGCAGCATCAGGTTGCCGACGTTCATCTCGGTGGCGACGTTGCGCAGCTGGTCGGCGACCTCGTCGGGCGAGCCGACGATGATGTAGCCCTGGTCGACGATGCTCTCCATGTCGCGGGCGACGCCGGCATTGCGGCTGTAGGAGGAGGCCATCTTCACCTGGCTCTCGACGCGCGCGCGGATCGTCGCTTCCGAGGTATGGCCCGGCGGCTGGGTCCAGCGCGGGTCGACGTGCAGGCAGCGGCCGTAGAAGTACTCGGCCGGCTCCTTGTAGAGCTTCATCGCCTCCTCGCGGCTTTCCGCCACACCGACGAACTGCAGGAAGCCGGCGCGGTATGGATTGCGGTCCTTGCCGAGCTCGGCCATGGCGTTCCAGAAGCCGTGCATGGTCTGCATGCCGGCCTTGTAGCCGAAGTAGCTGAGGTAGGCGTAGAGGTAGTCCATCTCCGCGCACCACTGCCACGTCTCCACCGAGCCGCCGCCCGGAATCCAGATCGGCGGGTGCGGGCGCTGGATCGGCCGTGGCCAGACGTTGACGTAGCGCATCTGGTTGAAGCGGCCGTTGAAGGCGAAGGGCTCAGGCTCGGCCCAGGCCTTGAGGATCAGGTCGTGCGCCTCGTGGTAGCGGTCGCGCAGCAGGCTCGGGTTTTGCGCGTAGGCGTAGCAGGTGTCCATCGGCGAGCCGACGGGAAAGCCGGCGATCAGCCGGCCGCCGGAAATGCAGTCCAGCATCGCCATTTCCTCGGCGACGCGCGTCGGCGGGTTGTAGAGCGCCAGCGAGTTGCCCATCAGGCAGATCGCCACGTCGCGCGTGCGCCGGGTCACGGCGGCGGCGATCAGGTTGGGCGAGGGCATCATGCCGTAGGCGTTGGCGTGGTGCTCGTTGACGCAGATGCCGTCGAAACCGACGGCGGCCGCGTGCTCCATCTCGTCCATGTAGTCGTTGTACATGCGGTGCGCGCGGGCCGGGTCGAACAGGCCGGAGTCGATATCCACCCAGACCGAGTCGTTCTTGTCGCGGAAGTCGTCCGGCAGTTCCGAGTAGGGCATCAGGTGGAACCAGAGCAGCTTCATCCGCGTCTCTCCTCAGCTGGCGGCCAGGCCCGCCATGTCGATCACTTCCGGTACCGCCGACGGCGCGGCGGGCGACATCACATGCGCGCCGGCGATGCCCGGCACGTCTTTCAGTTGCTGCATGAACTCGGCACAGATCGCCTTGCCCTCGGCGCGGGCATCATCGGCGGCGTCGAGGCGGGCGACGATGTCGTGGGCGATGATGGTGCCGAACAGCTTCTCGCGCATCCAGCGCGCGGACCTGGCCGACGGGATCGGGCAGACGCCGATCAGGAACTTCATGCGCGGTGCGAGGCCGAGGTCGACCAGGCGCTGGCCGTAGCGGCGCACGATGTCGATATCCATGCAGAACTGCGTCTGCACGAACTCCACTCCGGCTTCGGCCTTGGCGATGAGCCCTTTCGGCTCCCAGTCCGCGGGTGGGTCGATCGGCGCGTCCGCCGCCCCGAGCAGCATCTGTGTCGAGCCGTTGATTTCGGTGCCGGTCGGCAGCGTGCCCTGGTCGCGCATGCCCTTGGCCATGGTGAGCAGCGCGGTGGAGTTGTAGTCGAAGACGGCCTTCGAATCCGGTTGGTCGCCGGCCGAAGGATCGTCGCCGCTCAGCATCAGGAAGCTGGTCAGGCCCAGCGCCAGCGATCCAAGCAGATCGGCCTGCAGGGCCAAGCGGTTCCGGTCGCGGCAGGTCATCTGCACGATCGGCTCGATGCCGCTGGTCTTGAGGATCTGCGCGGCGGCGATCGACGACAGCGTGGCCTTCGCGCCGGCGCCGTCGGTGACGTTCACCGCCGTCGCCTTGCCGCGCAGGGGCAGGGCACGCTTCAGCAGTGCTTCGGGATCGGTGGTGACCGGCGGCGCCACCTCTGCGGTGACGACGAACTCGCCGGCCTCGAGCCGCTGTCGCAGCACGCTCATAGAGAGATCGACGTGTCGACGTCGAGGCCGAGCAGGTAGCGGCCGACCGTGGTGAAGTGCGAGGCGCGGCCCTGGAGTTGTTGCGAGATCGCGTTGGCGTCGCGGAAGCGGCGCTCGAACGGCGCCTTGTCGAAGATCGCGCTGGCGCCGGCGGCGCGGTAGCAGTCGACGGAGATCTCGGTCGCCTCGTTGATCGCGTAGGTCACCGCGAGGCGCATCTTCACGCGGTTATCGAGGTCAAGCTTGCCGGATGCCTCGGTCGCAGCCCAGGCATTGGCGATGGCCTGATCGAGATAGGCGCGGGCGGCGCCCCAGCGCGCTTCCATCCGCGCCAGCAGGTTCTGGAAGTTCGGATCCTCGCGCAGCGAGGTCGAGGCGCCGCGCGGCGTCTTGTCCATCGCCAGCTCGCGCAGCGGTTCCAGTAGCGAGCGCGCGACGCCTAGCGCCACGCCGCCGAAGCCGGCGCCGAAGGCGAGCGTCGTCGTGAACTTGTAGAGCGTGCCCGGCTCGCGGCAGGTGTCGAAATAGTCGCGGGCGATGACGTGCTTGGCCGGCACGAACAGGTCCTTCACGCTGTAGGTGTCGGAGCCGGTGCCGCGCAGGCCCATCACGTACCAGTTGTCGTCGACCTCGGCGATCTCCCGCTTGAAGAAGACAGAGCGTTCGGACAGTGATCCGTCGGGATCCTTCCAAGGCTCGCCATTCTCGTAGACGCGGCAGTGGCCGCCGAGCCAGGTCGAGTTGCGCAGGTTGGAGGCGAAACGCCAGGTGCCGGTGACCTTGAAGCCGCCGTCGACCACCTCCGCCTTGCCGGCCGCGCCGGCGCCCCAGGCGCCTGCGGCTTCGCGCGGGCCGAAAATCTCCATCGCCGGACCACGATCCATGTAGGCCGCCGACATGGTCACACCGCTGTTCTGACCAACGCACCACGCGGTCGACGCGTCGGCGGCGGCGATGATCTCCATCACCTTGGAGAAGGTCATCAGGTCGAGCTCGCCGCCGTCGAGCCAGGTCGGCATCAGCAGCCGAAACAGCCGCGCGTCGTAGAGCGCCTCCTTGACCTCCGGCGGCAACTCGCGGTCGGCGTCGATGCGCGCGCCGTTCGCCACCAGGAGCGGCGCCACGGATCGGGCGCGCTCGATCCAGTCCTGCGGGCTCAAGGACGGTTCGGTCCGGGTCGCGGGTGCGGACATGCGGGTTTCCTTCGGCTCAACTCTGCCCCTACCGGAAACGGTCGGCGAAACAACGCCATAAGGCAAGGGGGCTCAGCCCGCCGCGGTGCTCTCCGGCGCGCGTCCGAGCGCGCGGGCCAGCATGTCGGCGACGGCGGCGATGCCGGAGACGCCCGCCTTGGTCTCGGCCAGCGGGTTGTAGTTGGTGTTGGTGTTCACGTCGTAGGTAAAGGCCTGGCCGTGGCCGTCGACGATGAACTCGATACCGGCGACAGCAATTCGATTTGCCGCCAGGAAGCGCTCGTAGCGTTCCACCAGCGGGTGCTCGAAGCCGGGAATGATCTGGAAGGTCTCGGCCTCGGCGGCCTGCGGCGTGACGCAGACCTCGGCCGGGCACAGTTCGAAGCCGCCGGAGGTGTCGACGCGCACGGCGTAGAGCAGCTTGCCGTCGACGAACTCGACGCGCGTCACGACGGGCTCCGGCGCCTGGACGTACTGTTGCAGCAGCCAGATGCCATCGACCGGTTGTTCTGTGTCCGGATCGTCGAGCAGGCGGGCAAGCGCCGCGACGTCGTCGATGAGGTGAACGCCCAGGCCCTTGCCGCCGCGATTGTGCTTGGCGATGAACGGGCCGGTGAAGCGCGCGGCGGACGCGATGGCGGCGTCGCGGCCGTGGCTGACGACCGTGTCGGGCACGCGGATGCCGTGGCGTGCGAGCGCGGCGTACTGTGCCGCCTTGGAGAGTTCCAGACGCAGCACGCTGGATCCGTTCAGCACGGTCCGGCCGTTGTTCTCCAGCCAGGCGAGCACGGCGCCGGCGTAGTCGGTGGCATGCAGATGGCCGCGCGTGTGCGCCGAGGCGCTCATGCGGCTGAAGAACACGCCCTCGGGCGGCGCCGACGAGATGTCGACGCCGCCCTGGGCCATGTTCCAGGTCGCGACCGGCAACCCGCGCCGTTCCAGCTCGGCGATCAGCGGTGCCGACCAGGCCGGGTTCTCGAACAGCAGGTGGATCGCGGTCATGCCGGCGTCGCTATTTCGCCTTGATCGGGTTGCGCAGGACGCCGATGCCCTCGATCTCGACCTCGCAGACGTCGCCCGGCTTCATCCACAGCGGCGGCTTGCGCCCGCTGCCGACGCCGTTCGGCGTGCCCATGATGATCACGTCGCCCGGCTCCAGCGTCATCACCTCGGTGATCGCGGCGATCGCGGTCGGCACGTCGAAGATGTGCTGCTTGGTGTTCGAGTCCTGGACGGTCTTGCCGTTCAGACGGCAGGAGATGTTCAGGTTGTTCGCACCCTTCGGCAGTTCGTCGGCGGTGACGAAGCAGGGACCGAAGCCGCCGCTGGCGTCGAAGTTCTTGCCCAGCGTCCACTGCGGACCGCGGTTCAACTGGTAGTCACGGACGGAGCCGTCGTTGAAGCACGAGTAGCCGGCGACGATCGACAGCGCCCGCGTCTTCGGCAGGCGGTAGCCCTTCTTGCCGATGACCACCGCGAGCTCGGCCTCGAAGTCGTACTGCTTCGACACCTTCGGCATCAGCATCGGCTGCTTGTGCGCGGCCAGCGTGGTCGCGGTGCGCAGGAAGATGATCGGGAACTTCGGGATCGGGTTGTTGGTCTCGATCGCGTGGTCGCGATAGTTCAGGCCGAGGCAGACGATCTTGTTGGGGTCGGAGATCGGCGGCAGGATCTTGATCTTGCCGGCGGTGGTCTTGTGACGCGGCTTGGCCGACGCGACGGCCTTCTTCACCGCGCTCATGGCCTTGGTGCCGCCCGCGAACAGGGTCTTCAGATCGCGTGGCAACGACTTGGCGACGGCCGACAGGTCGATGACGTCGGTGCCGTCGAGCACGCCGAGGGCCGGGCCGTCCTTCTTCTGGAAGCTGACGAATTTCATGAGCGCGTTTACCTCCCCAGGTGCGCCGGAACAATGTCGGGCGAGCTTATGTCACGGCGTTGTCGCGTACCAGCCGCAACCACACCACATCCTTGCCGTGCAGCGGTTCGAGCCACCCGTCGACGATGCGAAAGCCGCGCCGCACGTACCAGGCGATGCCAGCGTCGTTCACCGCCAGCACATGCACCGCGATGACGCCGGTACGTGCCTGCACCGCGTCGATCAGCGCCATGCCGGCGCCGCAACCTTGCGCGGCGGGATCGACGAACAGGTACTTGATGTGGCCGTCGTCGCGAAAGTCGGCGAAGCCGACGGGCTTGCCGTCGAGGCTCGCAATCAGGCGGTGGCGGTCGTCGCGCGGCAACGGGCTGGTGTCGGCGAACAGCGATCGGGCGTGCGGTAGTCGCTCGGCATAGACGGCGCCGCTGGCAGCCTTGCCGACGATCTGTCCGCATACCGCATCGTCGGCGGTCGTGGCGTCACGCAGTTTGATCCCCATGGGACGAAGAAAAGCGCCCCGGCGGACCGGGGCGCAAGGCGCAATCGAGAGGAAAGCAAGGGATAAGTCACGCCAGGATGACGACGCGCCGCTTAATGAATGGTTAACGCCGGCGCGCGCGCTGCCCCGACGCTGTCGCAAAACTGTCTCTTGCGTTGGATCAATGCCGTCGGTCGCCGGTGGCTGACAACCTGTCCCCAGCAACAACGCGGAACATCAGGACAGGAGAGCGACAATGCAGACGATCCTGGTTGCCGTTGACGGGTCGGGGCATGCGGACAAGGCCGTCGAGATCGGCGCCGATCTCGCCATGCGTCACGAGGCCAAGCTGATCATCGTGCACGTGGTGCAGCCCGGTGCGCTGGACGAGGAGGCAAAGCGGCTCGCCAGCGCGGAGCACCTGACCTCCGATCAGGCCGCGGCCGAGAGCGGGCTGCGGGCGGTCCCGAGCTGGATTCGCGAAGCCATGACGGCGAGCGAGCACACGGCGGAGGATTCACGCATCGCGCACCGTATCGGCGCGATGGTGCTGGAACGGGCGGAGGCGGTGGCGCGGCGTGCCGGCTGTGGCGACGTGGAGGTCGTCGAGACGGTGGGCGCACCGGTCGACAACATCGTCAGCGAAGCGGAACGTCGCAATGCCGATTGTGTCGTCGTCGGCTCGCGTGGCCTTGGCGGGCTGAGCGAGGTCCTTCTCGGTAGCGTCTCGCACGGCCTGGCGCAGCGTTTGGCCTGCATCTGCGTGATGGTGAAATGAGTCTGGCGTCGCCGAAGCTGACGGCTCGCGGCCTCAATGTCTTCTACGGTGACAAGCACGCGCTGATCGACGTCGACATCGACCTGCACGACAACGAGGTCATGGCGCTGATCGGGCCGTCGGGCTGCGGCAAGTCGACGTTGCTGCGCGCGCTGAACCGGACCATCGAGGTCATCCCGGGCGGTGTCGTCAGCGGCCGCATCGTGATGGACGACATCGATCTCTATGACCCGGCGCTCGACATCGTTGAGGTGCGTCAGCACTTCGGCATGGTGGCGCAGAAGCCCGACCCGTTCCCGTGGTCGATCCGCTACAACGTGCTCTATG
>CAZVLI010000021.1:0-14203 GCA_964627965.1 uncultured Rhodospirillales bacterium | reverse complement strand
CCGGGGTTGCCGTCCGCGGCGGGGAGAATCTTCGGCGCGGGGAAGAGGCTGTTGCCCCGCGTGCCGGGCGGGGTGTCGGGGGTGCGGGCCAGCACGAGGTGCACGATGTTGTCGGTGAAGTCGTGCTCGCCGTAGCTGATGAAGATCTTGGTGCCTTTGATGCGCCAGGTACCGTCGCCGGCGGGTTCGGCGCGGGTGGTGAGCGCGCCGACGTCGGAGCCGGCCTGCGGCTCGGTCAGGTTCATGGTGCCGGCCCACTCGCCGGAAATCATCTTCGGCAGGTAGAGCTCCTTCTGCTCGTCGCTGCCGTGGGCGTAGATCGCCTCGACGGCGCCGACGTTGAGCAGCGGGCACAGCGCGAAGCCCATGTTGGCCGAGTTCCACAGCTCGCCGCAGACATTGGCGAAGGTGACCGGCAGTTCCATACCGCCGTAATCCTCGGGAAACGGCACCGCGTTCCAGCCGCCGTCGCGGTAGGCGGCGTAGGCATCCTTGAAACCAGCCGGCGTGCGCACGACGCCGTTCTCGACCGTCGAGCCCTCGATGTCGCCGGTCCGGTTCAGCGGTGCCAGCACCTCCCCGGCGAGCTTGCCGGCCTCCTCCAGCGCGGCGTCCAGCACCTCCATGTCGACACCGGGCAATCCCGGCAGGTCGGCGATGTGACGCAGGGTGAATCGGATGTCGTTGAGCGGCGCTCGATAATCGGTCATGACGCGTCCTCGATCCGGCTCTTTTTGCCTTGGCAGACCGTCATAAGGTAGCTTGCGCCGCCCTGACAACGCCAAATCGGAGGCCCCGAAATGTCCGCCGTCGCCCTCGCCATCGGCGACAAGCTGCCCGCGCTGGAAACCGCGGTCACGGCCGAGCGCCAGCGCCGCTATCACGCCGGCGCGCAGGTGGATTCCGGGCTCTACGGCGAGCTGGCGGACGTGTCGATCCTGGCCAACGACACCATCCGCGCGACCCGGCACCTCAACGTCAAGGACGGCAGCGGGCTGCAGCTCGTCGGACTGCATCTGGGGCAAAGAATCGTGCAGGCCGAACCGATCCGGCTGGGCGAACCGCTCACCGCGACCGGCACGCTGATCGCGATGGCGCCGGCCGCGCGCGGGTTGCGGACGACGTTCAGCTTCGCCTTCCGGCGGCCCGATGGATCGGTGCCGCTGATCTCGGAGATCTCGTCGCTGCGAGTAGATGTCGCGGCGATGCGGGCGCTCGGCGGTGCCGCGGCGCCGGAGCCGTTCGATGCCGAAGGATTCGAAGAGGCGTTCCGGGTCACGCTCACGCCGGAGAAGGTCGGCGAATACTCGTCCGAATTCCCCGACTATCGCGTGCATTTCGAGATGGCGGTCGCGAACGGCATCGGCCTGCGGGCGCCGGTGGCACAGGGGCTGATGTCGCTCACCTGGATGATGGCCGCACTGGCGCGGCACGGCGTGCCGGGCGAGCTGGAAATGTCGGCGCAGTTTCGCCGCCCGATCTTCTGGGACGAGACCATCGCCGCGATGATCCGCGACGATCGCGACCTGGCCATCGTCGGCGATGACGGCACCGCCCGCTCGCGCGGCCGCGTCGACCGCCTGGCGCGATGATCCGGCCCGCCGACGAGGCCGCCATCGCCGAAGGTGCGCGTTTGCTACGCGCTGGCCAGCTGGTCGCGTTCCTGACCGAGACGGTCTATGGCCTCGGCGCCGACGCGACTAATGCCGATGCGGTCGCCCGCATCTACGCCGCCAAGGGCCGGCCGTCGCACAACCCGCTGATCATCCATTTCGCCTCGACCGAGGTCGCCTTCCAGCATGGCGAGGCCAATGACCTGGCCGTCAAGCTGGCCGAGGCGTTCTGGCCGGGGCCGCTGACCATGGTGCTGAACAAGCGGCCGGAGAGCCCGGTCGTTCCGGCGGCGACCGCCGGACTGGACACCATCGCGCTGCGCGTCCCGGCCACGCCGGCGGCGCGCGAGTTGCTCGCGGCGGCGGGTGTCCCGGTCGCCGCGCCAAGTGCGAACCCATCGAACCAGCTCAGCCCTACGACAGCGCGACATGTGGCCGACGGCCTGGGTGACAAGGTGGCTCTGGTGCTGGATTCCGGCCCCTGCCCGGTCGGGGTCGAATCCACCGTCGTCGGGCTCACCGGCGAGCGGCCGGTGTTGCTGCGCCCGGGCGGCATCGCGGCGGAGGATATCGAGGCGATGGTCGGGCCGCTGGATCGGCCGCAGGCCGACGCGCCGGTTTCCTCGCCCGGCATGTTGGCGCGGCATTATGCGCCGGCAACGCGGGTCCGGCTCAACGCGACCGAGGTGGCGCCGGACGAGGCGCTGCTGGCGTTCGGCGCGCCGCTGCCGGGCGCCAAGGTCGTCCTGAACCTCAGCGCAGCCGGCGACGTCGCCGAGGCGGCGGCCAATCTCTACGCCATGCTGCACGAGTTGGACCGGGCCGGTGCGGCGGCCATCGCGGTGATGCCGATCCCGGACGAAGGGCTCGGCCGGGCGGTCAACGACCGCTTGCGCCGGGCCGCGACGCCGGCCGACAAGTCATGCTAGGACAATTGCCATGAACGCACCCGAGCATCCGAACAGGATCAAGCCCGGCGTCCTCGACAGGATCGCCGAGATCGTCGGCCCGCGCGGCCATACCCGCGATCCGAACGAGATCGAGCCGCACACCAAGTCGTGGCGCGACAACTGGAACGGCTGGGTGCCGATGGTGGTGAAGCCGGCGACGACCGAGGAAGTCGCCGAGGTGGTCAAGGTCTGCGCCGAGTCGCTGACGCCGATCGTGCCGCAGGGCGGCAATACCGGCCTCACCGGCGCCAGCCAGCCGCATCCCGACGGCTCGGAGATCATCCTGTCACTGTCACGGATGAACAAGGTCCGCGAGATCGACACGCTGAACGACACCATCACGGTCGAGGCCGGCGTCGTGCTGCAGCAGATCCAGCAAGCCGCGGCCGATGCCGACCGGCTGTTCCCGCTGAGCCTCGGCGCGCAGGGCTCCTGCCAGATCGGCGGCAATCTCTCCACCAACGCCGGTGGCACCCAGGTGCTGCGATACGGCAACACGCGCAACCTGGCGCTGGGGCTTGAGGTGGTGCTGCCGGACGGGCGTATCTGGAACGGCCTGCGCGGCCTGCGCAAGGACAATACCGGCTACGACCTGAAGCAGATGTTCATCGGCGCGGAGGGCACGCTCGGCATCATCACCGCCGCGGTGATGCGCCTGTTCCCGAAGCCGTCTGACATCCAGACGGCGGTGGTGGCGGTGCCGGACCCGACGGCGGCGGTGAAGCTGCTGGCGCTGGCGCGCTCGGTCGCCGGCGACCAGGTCACCGGCTTCGAGCTGATGAAGCGCAACTGCGTGGAGATCGCGGTCAAGCACATCCCCAACACGGTCGACCCGATCAAGGACGCCTACCCCTGGTACGTGCTGGTCGAGCTCACCGGCCAGGGCGCACCGGGCACGCTCGCCGGGCCGATGGAGGACCTGCTGGGCAAGGGCCACGAGCAGGGTCTGGTGCTGGACGCGGCGATGGCCTCGTCCGGTCAGCAGTCGCAGCAGATGTGGCACCTGCGCGAGGCGATGGCCGAGGCGCAAAACTACGAGGGCGCCAGCATCAAGCACGACGTCTCGGTGCCGGTGTCGAAGATGCCGGAATTCATCGAGCGCGCGACGACAAAGCTGGAGGAAACCTATCCAGGCATCCGCGTGGTCTGCTTCGGGCACATCGGCGACGGCAACGTGCATTTCAACCCGGCCCAGCCGGTCGGCGCCGATACGGCGAAGTTCTACGAGGAGACGCCAGCGATCAACCGCATCGTGCACGACCTGATCGCCGACATGGACGGCTCGATCTCCGCCGAGCACGGGCTCGGCCGGCTACGGCTGGCCGAAGCCGGGCACTACAAGTCGCCGGTCGAGCAGGACCTGATGCGGACGGTGAAGCTGGCGCTCGACCCGCGCAACATCATGAACCCAGGCAAGACCGTACCACCGGCTTGAGCCCTTCCCGCCAATCGATCCCGGCCAGGCCGAAGACGCGCTTGGCGCGGCCGCAGTCCATCACGCCATAGGCCGGGCGCGGCGCGGGCGCGCCGAAGCTGGCGGTGTCGGTGGGCGTGACCGCGACCGACAGGCCGGCCTCCGCGAAGATCGCCTTGGCGAAGTCGAACCACGTGACCGGCGGCTCGCCGGCCAGGTGATAGATGCCCCAGTCGGCGAAGCCGTCGGCGCGCGCGTGGTCGAGCATGTCGAGCAGCGCCTCGGCGAACATGGCGGCCGGCGTCGGGCCGCCGGTCTGGTCGTCGACCACGCTCAGGCTGTCGCGCTCGGCGCCGAGCCGCAGCATGGTCTTGACGAAGTTGTGGCCGGTGGCGGCGAACACCCAGGCGGTGCGCACGACAAGCCAGCGGCCGCCGGCGGCGTGTACGGCGCGTTCGCCGGCGAGCTTGCTGCGCCCATAGACGCCGAGCGGGGCGACGGGATCATCCTCGACGTAGGGCACACCCTTGCGGCCGTCGAAGACGTAGTCGGTGGAGATGTGCAGGCAGATGGCGTCGGCGGTTCGCGCCGCCGCGGCGATGTGGCCTGGCGCGAGGCCGTTCACCAGCATGGCCTGTTCCGGCTCGCTCTCGGCCTTGTCCACGGCGGTGTAGGCGGCTGCATTCACCACCGCCGAGGGCCGATGCTTCGCGACCGCCGCGGCGACGGCAGCCTCGTCGGCGATGTCGACCTCGTCGTGGCCCAGCACCACGCACGGCCAGTGGCGCGCGGCCGTCGCATCGGCCAGCGCATTGCCGACCTGGCCACGACCGAAGACCAGAAGAGTCATGGGCTGTTCCAGCGGAACACTTCCGGCAGTTCGGAGAGCGGCGGGAACTCGCGGTCGCGCTCGTTGCGGATCAGCTCGTCCGCCGGGAACGGCAGGTCGAGCCGCAGCGACGCGTCATCGACGTTGATCCCCATCTCGCAGTCCGGCGCGTAGTAGGCGCCGCCGACCTTGTAGAGAACCGTGGTGTCGTCCTCCAGCGTGCAGTAGCCGTGCGCGCAGCCGATCGGGACGAAGAGCTGGCGGCACTCGGTGGTATCGAGCCGGACCGAGATGGAGCGGCCGAAGCTCGGGCTGCCATGGCGGATATCGACCACGAAGTCGACGATGGCGCCGTGCAACACCTGCACCAGCTTCGCCTGACCGGCCGGCGGGCGCTGGAAATGCAGGCCGCGCAGGGTGCCGCGATAGCGGCTGGTGGCGAGGTTGTCCTGCACCATCTCGTCGGCGATGCCGGCGGCCTCGGCGCGCTGGCGGTTCCAGATCTCGGTGAAGCTGCCGCGCGCATCGCCGTGCACCGTCGGCACCAGTATCTTCGCGCCCTCGATCTCCGTCGTCTCGATCCGCATACCCAGCCACGCTATAACCGCAATCCCTCGAATCCTGGCCGAGCCGTCCGCCGTTGACCAGCCCGCAGATCGCCGCACCTCCCGGTCGCACCGACTGGGCCGCCGTCGCCATGGCGCTCGCCGCCGGCGGCATCGCCGCGATGCAGGTCGGCAAGGTACCGCCGGCCCTGCCGATGGTGCAGGCCGACCTGGGCATCGACCTCGTGACGGCCGGCTGGGTCGCCTCGATCCTGAACGCGATCGGCGCCGCGCTGGGTGCTTTCGCGGGCGCCATGGCGGACGCGCGCCAGCCTCGCGCTTCCGTGCTGGCCGGGCTGTCGCTGCTGCTGGTCGGCGGCGTGCTGGGCGCGCTGGCAACGTCGGGCTGGTGGCTGCTCGCGGCGCGCTTCGTGGAAGGATTCGGGCTGCTCGGCGCGGTGGTCGGCGCGCCGAGGTTGATCGTGGCCAGCACGGCAGCGCGCGATCGCGGCCTGGCGATGGGCATCTGGGGCGCCTACATGCCGGCGGGCATGGCCGTCGCCATGCTGGTCGCGTCGGTCTGGCTCGACCACGGCGGCTGGCGCGGCCTGTGGTGGCTGCACGCGACCATGGTGCTGGCCTTCCTGCCGGCCTTCGCCCGGTTCACGCGGTCGACCGCGCCACCACCTGCGCGGCGCGGTGTCGACTGGGCCGGGTTCCGGGCCACCTGCGCAAGGCCAGGGCCGTGGCTGCTGGGCGTGATCTTCGGCGTCTACTCGCTGCAGTGGTTCGCGATGATGACGTGGCTGCCGACGCTGCTGATCGACGAGATGAAGCTGGAAAGCCATGTCGCCGCGCTGCTGGCCGCCGCCGTCGTGGCGACCAACGTGCCCGGGAACTTGATCTCGGCGGCGGCGATGCACCGGGGCGTGCGTCGTCCCTGGCTGATCGCCAGCGGCTACGTGGCGATGGCGGTGACCGCGGTCGGGCTCTACGCACCGGAGGTCGCCGTGCCGGTGAAGCTGGTCCTGGCCTTCCTGTTCGCCTTGTTAAGCGGACTCTTGCCGGCGGCGACGCTGGCCGGGACGGCGGCGCATGCCCCCTCGGCCGGTCAGGTCGGTGCCGTCAACGGCATCGCGGTGCAGGGCGCGAACCTCGGCAACCTGCTGGGGCCGCCGGCGATGGCCGTCGTGGTCGCGACGGGGGGTTGGGCATCGGGCTACTGGCTGATGCTGATCGGCTGCGCCATCGGACTCACGCTCACCGCATGGCTGGCCCTGACCGAACGGCGGCTACAGGAGTGACGCCTGCTCCGGCACCAGCGGTTCGAGGCAATCGGGGTCGTCGTTGCGCGCATTGTTCACGTGCCGTGAGACCTTGAAGGCCTCCAGCGCCGGCCCGTCCCACGGCTTCAGCAGATCCTGCGCCGGCTCGGCCAGCCATTGCGCGTAGCTCTCGCGCGGCAGGATCACCGGCATGCGGTGATGGATCGGCCGCAGCGCGTCGTTCGCGTCGGTGGTGAGGATGGTGCAACTCACCAGGGTCTCGCCGGCTTCCTTGTCCTTCCAGGTCTCCCACAGGCCGGCGAAAGCGAACGGCGCGCCGTCGGCCATTGTGATGCGCCAGGGCTGCTTCACCTTGCCCTCAGTCTTCCACTCGTAGAACCCGTCCGCCGGGATCAGGCAGCGGCGCTTGGCATAGGCCTGGCGGAAGGACGGCTTCTCGGCCGCCGTCTCGCTGCGCGCGTTGATCATCTTGGCGCCGATCGACTTGTCCTTGGCCCAGAACGGCACCAGGCCCCAGTACATCGTCGTCAGCTCGCGTCCCGCCTCGCCCAGGCACAGCACCGGCACGTCCTGGGTCGGCGCGACGTTGTAGCGCGGCCGCAGGTTCAGGCCCGACTCAACGTCGAACAGCTCGGTCAGCGCCTCCAGTGGCGTGGTGATGGAATAGCGCCCGCACATGGCTCGGCCTCCTACGCTTGGCCCCCGAATGCTTGGCCAAGGCCGGCCACTATGCCACGGTCGCGGAGGACGAGACACGGAAGGAGGCCCGCATGGCCCGCGCGATCTTCGCCGCCGGCTGCTTCTGGGGCGTTGAAGCGGCGTTCCGACGGCTGCCCGGTGTGAACGCGACCGCCGTCGGCTATATCGGCGGCGACGTCATGAACCCGACCTACGAGCAGGTCTGCGGCGGCCGAACGGGCCATGCCGAAGCGGTGATGGTCGAGTTCGACGCCGACGAGGTCAGCTACGACAAGCTGCTGGAGACCTTCTGGGATTGTCACGATCCGACCCAGGTCGGCGGCCAGGGCCTGGACTTCGGCCACCAGTACCGCTCCGCCATCTTCCCGCTCGACGACGCGCAGACCGACGCGGCGCACAAATCACGCGCGGCCGCCGGCAAGACCTTCCGCCGCCCGATCACGACCGAGATCACACCGGCCGGCGACTTCTGGATGGCCGAGGACTACCACCAACAGTATTTCGAGAAGCAGGGCCTGGTGCGGGCCTAGGCGACGACTTCCTGCTCGCGTAGCGCCGCAATCGCCGCGTCGTCGCGGCCGAGCCAGTCGCGCAGGACTTCGTCGGTGTGCTCGCCGACCGTCGGCTCGATGCGGACCTCGGGTTCCGGGCTGCCTGCGAAGCGCAGGGCGCTGCTCGGCAGCACGACCTTGCCCTGACGTGGATGTTCGACGTCGTGCAGCATGCCGCGCTGGTGCATGTGCTCGTCTCGCGAGACCTCGACCAGGTTGCGGACCGGCGCGGCGGGAACGCGATGCTCGGCCAGGATGCGCGCCGCTTCTTCCCGGGTCAGCTTGGCCAGCCAGGGGGCGACGATGGCGTCGGTCTCGTCCTCATGCTTGGCCCGCAGTTCCTGCGTCACGAAGCGCGGGTCGTCGCGCAAGTCCTCCCGCCCCATCGCCTTCAGCAAACCGTGCCAGTGCGGTTCGCGGACGCAGATGATGGCGATGTGGCCGTCGGCACACTCGAAGACGTTGTAGGGCGCCGAGCCGCCGAAAGGATGCCGGTTGCCGCGCCGCTGCGGCGGCTTGGTCCAGCCGTTGTTGTGCAGGCCGGCGAGGTTGCTGGCCAGCGGCACGTAGATCGCCTCCAGCATCGAGATCTCGACCTGGCGGCCCTTGCCGGTGACTGCCGCCTCGTAGAGCGCGGTCATGATCCCGGCGTAGAGATGCACGCCGCCCATGAAGTCGCAGACCGCCAGCCCGGCCTTCAGCGGCGGGCCGTCGTCGGGACCATTGATGCTCATCACGCCGCCGACCGCCTGCACCGTCAGGTCCATCGCCAGGTTGTCACGCAGCGGACCGGACAAGCCGTAGCCGGTACTCGACGCGTAGACCAGTTTCGGGTTGGCCGCCATCAGGACGTCGGGGCCGACGCCGAGCCGGTCGAGCGCGCCCGGCGCGAAGTTCTCCAGCAGCACGTCGGCCTCGCGCACCATCTCCAGCAGCAGATCCTTGCCGGCCTGCTGCTTCAGGTCGATGACCATGCCGCGCTTGTTGGTGTTGAGCATGGTGAAGGAGAACGGCACCTCGCCGCCGCCGCGCTGGCGTAGCGGATCGCCGGCCGGCGGCTCGACCTTGACCACGTCGGCCCCGGCGTGCGCCAGCAGGAAGCCGGCATAGGCGCCGTTGTAGATCTGCCCGAGGTCGAGCACCTTCACGCCCTGGAGCGGCCAGCGCGGTTCGGTCATGCGGATATCCCTCTACTTGCTGCGGGCGACGTAGACGCCGTCCCAGCCCTCGCCGGGCGGGTCGGCCTCGTACTCGCGGATGCGGCGTGCATAGAGATCGTAGAGGTCGTCCAGGGTGTCGTCGAGGTCGCGGCAGTTCTGCTGGTGCTCCAACGCTGCCGCCCAGTCCTGCGCGCGATAGCTTTCGAGCAGCTTGCCGTGTTCCTCGACCAGGGCACGGAAGCGATCGCTGCGCGCCATCCCCTCGTCACCGAGCAGGCCGTAGATGCGCACCGCGTCGCGCTTGCCCTTCACCGCGATCAGGTCGAGCTCGATGGCGGCGAAGTCCGGCGCCTGCAGCCGCGTCTCCTCGCCGATGATGATCGTGGTGCCGTAATTCTTGGTCTGCGATTCAAGCCGAGAGGCGAGGTTCACCGCGTCGCCGAGGACGGAATAGTTCAGCTTCTGGTCGGAGCCCATGTTGCCGACGATGCAGGAACCGGTGTTGATGCCGATGCCAACCTCCAGCTTGATCGCGCGGCCCGACGACACCTTGGGCGTCCAGGTCCGTGCCCATTGCTCGGCGGCGATGACCTGCGACTGCGGCAGCCGATCGGCGAGCTCGCCGCGCGCATCTTCGGCCATCGACAGGCCCTGGCGCGCCGCCAGCGTGAGCCAGCGCAGCGCCTCGTCCTCGTCCAGTTCGACACCCTCGCCGCGCGCGTAGCGGTTGCCTAGGTGGCGCTGCGCCTTGGCATAGCCCTGTTCGGCGGCGGCACGGAACCACCGCGCTGCCTCGATCACGTTGCGCTCGACGCCAAGCCCGTCGCGGTAGGCCTTGGCGACCGAATACTGCGCGTTCGGATAGCCCTGCTCGGCTTCGCGCAGGAAGGCGGCGAAGGCGGCTTGCTCGTCGCGAGCACCGCCGATGCCGAGGCTGAGACGCTTGGCCTCCTCGTACTCGCGCAGCGTGCCGTCGTCGAGGTCGCGCATCGACTCCGCGCGCAGCTCCTCGTTCAGCGCCACCATCGACTCGGTCATCGCCAGCGCGGCGCGACAGGCGTGCTGGGCGTGCGCCTCGTCCGGCAGCGGCGCGTTCCAGAAGGCCATGATCGAGTCGCCGATATACTTGTCGACGGTGCCGCTGTTGGCCATCACCTGCGCCGTCATCGGCGTCAGGAAGCGGTTCATCAGGCTGGTCAGCGCCTGCGGATCGTCCTTGAAGTGTTCCGAGATCGAGGTGAAGCCGCGTACGTCGGAGAACAGGATCGACATGTTGCGGATGTCGCCGCCCAGGCGGACCTGACCCGGGTCACGGCTGATCTGCGCCACCAGCGAGGGCGAGACGTACTGGCCGAAAGCCTGACGGAGCTGGCGCCGCTGCCGGTCCTCGGCGGCGAAGCGGGTGTAGGTCAGGATCAGGTAGACGCCGAGCGTGGTGACCAGCGGGAAGGACGGGTCGATCAGCAGGCTGTATTCGGTGTAGGCGCGGGTCACCACCGCGACTACACCGCCGACCACGACGATCACCACCAGCAACGTCCAGCGCGGCCCCAGCGCCGACAGCAGCACGATCATCGCCAGCCCCGCGACGAGGGCAGCCAACCACTCCCAGGTATGCGCCTCGGCCGGACGCTGCAGCGCCAGGCCGTTGACGATGGTGTCGATGGCCTGGGCCTGGATCTCCACGCCCGGGATCGAGGCTTCCAGCGGCGTCGCGCGGATATCCTGCAAGCCGGCTGCCGAGCCGCCGACCAGCACCAGCTTGCCGCGCACCAGTTGCGGATCGAAGACGTTGCGCAGCACGGTCGCGGCGGAGATGAACCGGCTGGGGTCATGCGGCTTGGCACGCACCCAGAGCCTGCCTTGCTGGTCGAGCGGGACCGGCACGCGGGCAACGGAGAGCTGACGTATGCCGAAACCGTCCGCGATCACCGCGTAGGCCGACTGCTGCGCCGCGACGCGCAGCACTTCCACCGACAGCGACGGGTACACCTTGTCGTGCGCTCCGAACAGCATCGGCACCCGGCGCACCAGGCCGTCCGGGTCGGGGGCCAGCGAGAGTACGCCGATGCCGTCGGCCTTCTCTTCCAGCTCCGGCAGCGCCTGTACCAAGCCGGGGTAGGTGAAGATGTAGGGGCGCGGATCGGCGCCGCGGCGCGCCATCGTGGTCGCCTTCGGCGGATCCGGTCGCCTGAGCTGCACGGTCTGGGTGGCGCGACCAATGACGACCTGGCCCTGGTCGAGGATCGACGCGAACAGCATGTCATTGGACGGCTGCTCGCGCAGTTTCGCCACGGTTGCGTCGTCGAGCCCCGGCAACGCGCCGGCGATGCGTTCCGCCGACAACCGGTCGGGCTCGGAGAACACCATGTCGAAGCCGATGACCACGGCGCCAGCCTGATGCAGGTTGATCACCATCTGCGCCAGCAGGTTGCGCGGCCAGGGCCATTGGCCGAACTGCGCCAGGCTGGTCTCGTCGACATCGACCACCATGGCCACCCGGTTCGGCACCGGGACCTGGAAGGTGCTCTGCATCAGGTCGAAGGCGCGCAGGCGCAGCATCTCGACCGGCACCGGATCCCATAGCCTGAGCGCCAGCAGCAGCAAGAGAGTTATGAGCGCCACCAGGCGGCCGCGGCCGAACAGCAACCGCATGAACCGTCGGAACCAGTCGCCGACGAGCCGGAAGCTGACGCCGCCACGGCCGGGCATCGGGATCGCGGTCACGGCCCGGCTCTCCTCGTCCTACCGCTCACGGAAGGCCTCCAGACGCAGGCGCAGGAACGGCTTCAGCAGGAAGGCGAGGACCGAGCGGGTGCCGGTCTGGATGTCGACGGTGGCCTCCATGCCGGCGGAGATCGGCAGCTTCTCCGTGCCGGCCTCCAGGAAGCCGCGGTCGGTCTCGACGATGACCTGGAAGTAGGCGTTGCCCGACTGGTCGCGGTTGCTGGCGGCGGCGATCTGCTGCACCTGGCCTTCGAGCCCGCCATATTGAATGAAGTCGTAGGCGGTGATCTTCACCAGCGCCGGCTGGCCCTCGCGGACGTAGCCGCGGTCGGCAGGGCGAAGCTGAGCCTGGATCACCAGCGCATCGTCGGTCGGCACGATCTCCATGATCACCTCGCCGGGCGCGACCACGCCGCCGATGGTGTTGGTGCGCAGGTTCTTCACGACGCCGGCGATCGGGCTGCGGATCGTGGTGCGCAGCGCCTGCTCGTCGGCCTTGGACAGCAGTTCGTCGAGACGCGCGATCTCGCGCTCGACCGTGGACAGGTCGGCCAGCGTGGCGGAGCGGGCGTTCAGGCTTTCCTCGCGCAGGCGGTCCTCGGCGGCCGCGATCGCCGCCTCGGCACGCGGCAGGGCGGGCCGGATCGTGCCCAGCGCACCCTGCAACTCCTGCACGTCGCGCTGCAGCTGAATGTGTTCCAGCTTCGGCGTCAGGTTCTTCTCGATCAGCTTGGTGCTGATCTCCAGCTTGTCGCGGGCCAGCGCCAGGTCGTTGCGCAACGCCCGTTGGCGGGCGCGCAGTTCGGTCAGGTCGAGCTGGCGCTGGCGCAGCTCCGCTTCCAGCGCCGCGACACGTGCGCGCTGGCGTTGCTGGTGGGCTTGGAAGGTGTCGAGCTCGGTGGCGACGATATCCGGATACCGCTCGGCCAGGTCGGCCGGGAAGTCGACGCTCGCGGCGCCCTCCGCTTCGGCGCGCAGTCGGGTCCGGACCAGCTGCAGGCCGCCGATGCGAATGCGCAACTCGTCGGCGTTGCCTTCCGAACGCGAAAGCTCCAGGCGGACCAGAGCGGCGTCGGCCTCGACCGCGTCGCCCTCGGCGACCAGGATCTCGCGAACGATGCCACCTTCGAGATGCTGCACCGTCTTGACCTTACCCTGCGGCACGACCTCACCGATGGCCACGGCGACCTCGTCGACCTGCGCCACCGCGATCCAGGCGCACAGCGCGATCAGCGTCGCCATCACCAGCCAGGCGACGCTGATCGCGACGCTGATCGCGTCGCCATCACCAGCCAGGCGACGGTGCGCCAGCCGGGAATGCGCATCACGCCCCCGCCTTGCGTCGCTGCGCCAGGCTGGCGATCACCTGGGCGGAGGGGCCGCCACGGACGAGCCGCCCCTGGTCCATCACCAGCACGTTGTCGCAAGCCTCCAGCAGCACCGGGCTGTGACTGACCAGCAGCACGGTATGGTCGGCCGCGAGCCAACGCAGCGTATCGCGCAGGTGCACTTCGCCGGCCTGGTCGAGGCTGGCCGACGGCTCATCGAACAGCAGGATCGGCGGGTCGCCGACCAGCGCGCGGGCGATGGCGATGCGCTGGCGCTGGCCCCCGGAGAGCGTCAGGCCGCTCTCGCCGATCTGGGTCGCATAGCCGTTGGGCAGCGCGACGATGAAGTCGTGGGCGCCGGCCTGGCGCGCGGCGACGATCACCGCCTCGTCGTCCACGTCGGCGCGACCGCGCGCGATGTTGTCGCGAATGGAGCCGGACAGCAGGACGTTCTCCTGCGGCACATAGCCGATGAACTGCGCCAGTTGACGGCGGGCGAATTGCGCCACGTCGGCGCCGTCGATCAGCACACGCCCGGCCTGCGGCTGGTACAGGCCCTGGATGACCTTCAGCAGCGTACTCTTGCCGGACCCATTGCCGCCGACCAGCGCGTTCATGCCGCCGGCCGGCAGCCGCAGCGACACGCCGCGCAGCACCGGCGCCGCGTCCTGGCGGTAGGAGAAGGTGATGCCTTCGACCGTGACCTCGCCCTTCGGGCGCGGCATCTCGATGGTGGCGTCGGCACGCTCCTCCGGCAACCGGAAGGCAGCTTCGAGACGGCGCGAAGCATCCAGCCCGGTCACGTAGGACCGCCACGTCGACATCAGCTGGCCGAACGGGCCGATGATGCGGTTGGCGAGCATGTTGGTGGCGACCAGGGCGCCGATCGACAGTTGCTGGTCGATGATCATCAGCGCACCGTAGGCGGTCAGCGCGACGATGGTCGCCATGCCGAGCGCGTGGGTCAGGTTGCCGAAGCCGTCGCTGGCACGACCGCGCAGCACCCCGGCCTCGACGGTCTCGGCCTGCCGCTCGGCCCAGCGTTCGCGCAGCCGTTCGGTCAGCGACAGCGCCTTGATGGTGGTCCGGTGCACCGCCAGG
>CAZVLI010000020.1:0-14226 GCA_964627965.1 uncultured Rhodospirillales bacterium | reverse complement strand
ATCGCCCCAGTCGGGTATGCCGATGTCGGTGATGCCGATCTTGGCCGGGTCGCCGATGTGCAGCGGGGCGCCGTGTGCCTGCGGGAACTGTCGCGAGATGCGTGCCGCGCGCTCGGCATTCTCGGGCGTAAAGGGGCGCATGGAGCAAACCGTGCCGCCGCCGAACTTGCCGGCCGGCACCAGCTGGATCGAGGTCTTGTACATCGAGACGATTTTGTTCTGCTCGACGTGGCGCAGCGGCAGGCCGGCTTCGGCCAGCGCCCGCTCGAAGGTGAACGAACAGCCCAGCGCGAAAGCCACGAAGTCGTCGCGCCACAAGTCCATCAGGTCCGGCACCTGCTCGGCGAGCTCGCCGTCGCGGTAGACGTTGTAGCTGGGCACGTCGGTGCGGATGTCGATGTCGCCCAGCGTGCGCATCATCGGGTCGCCGGTGTCGGAAACGCCGACCAGCGGGCACGGCTTCGGGTTGCGCTGACAGAAGCGGAAGAAGTCGATCGCGTCGGCCTCCGGCAGGATCGCCAGGTTGGCCTGCAGCAGCCCGGCACCCATCGCCGCCGTGTGCCCGGTGTAGCGCCCGGCGCGGATCTCGGCGCGCAACTCGGCCATCGGCATTTGCCGTAGTTCGTCGTAGGTGGCCATTGGCTCCCTCAGTTCAGCTTGCTGCCTTCGACGGTGATGCGGTGCATCAGCCGGCGTGCGCCGTGATAGTCGTTCGCCGCGTAGTGCCAGGTGCAACGGTTGTCCCAGAAGGCGATCGAGCCTTCGCGCCATTCGAAGCGGCAGGTGAATTCCGGTCGCGCGGCATGCTGGTAGAGGTACTGCAACAGCGGCTGCGATTCCTCGACCGTCCAGCCGTCGATGTGGGTGGTGAAGGCGCGGTTCACGTAGAGCGCCTTGCGGCCGGTATCGGGGTGCGCGAGCACGACCGGGTGGATGGCATCCTGGGTCGCGGCTTCGCGATTGCCGATGCGGCCTTCGGTGCCGCCGTCGTCGTCGTGATAGCCGCCGCGGCCAAACACGTGGCGGCTGGAGTGCACCGCGTTCAATCGCGATAGCGTGTCCTTCAGGCCATCGGACAGCGCGTCGTAGGCCGCGTACATCGAGGCGAAGAGCGTGTCGCCGCCGCGCGGCGGGACCTCGCGTGCCAGGAGGATCGAGCCCATCGCCGGCGCTTCGTCGTAGCTGTGGTCGGTGTGCCAGCCACCGCCGATGTTGGCCTTCTGGTCCGGTTCCTTGCGGACCTCCGCGATCTGCGGATAACCGTCGACCGCCGCGAAGAAACGGTTGATATTGATCGGGCCCCAGCGCTCGGCGAAGGCGATGTGCTGCTCCGGCGTCAGCTTCTGATCGCGGAAGAAGATCACGCCATGCTCGAAGAAGGCGTCGCGGATCGCCGCGAAGTCGGCATTGCCCAGTTCCCCGGCGAGGTCGACGCCGTGGACCTCCGCGCCCACGCCACCGTTCGTCGGTATCACGTCTACCGTCATGACTGTTTCCTCGCTCGCTGCGCTAACGCGCCGACAAGGCGTCGAACGCCTTGCGCATGATATCGATGTGCTCGGCCGGCGACGAGAGGCCGGCGTCCATGGTACGCAACGTGATCTGCGTCGCGCCGAGCCGGCGCCAGGCCTCCAGCTCCTCGGCTAGCTCGTCCGGGCTCTTGCCGACCAGATGGATGGTCGCCTCGATGCCCAGCGTCTCGACCTCGCGGCCGGCCTCGGTTGCCGCCTCCTTGAAGGTGGCGATGGCATCGCCGGCCTCGTTACCTGCCGCCATGCGCGGGTTCATCAGCCAGCCGTCGGCCAGCCGGCCGGCACGGGCGACGGCGCGCTTGTCGAAGGCGCCGATCCAGATCGGGATCGGTTGCTGGATCGGGCGTGGGTTCAGGCCGACTTCGGGAATCTCGTCGAACTCGCCGTTGAACGGGGCCAGCCGCTGCGTCCACAGCGCGCGCAGTACCTCCACCTGTTCCTCGATGCGCCGCGCCCGGGTCTTGAAGTTCTGGCCCATCGCCTTGTACTCGACATCGTTCCAGCCGATGCCGACGCCGAGGCGCAGCCGACCGCCGGACAGCACGTCGATCTCGGCGGCCTGCTTGGCGACCAGTGCCGTCTGGCGCTGCGGCAGGATCAGGATCGCCGTCTGCAACTTCACTTGCTGGGTCACGGCTGCGACAAAGCCGAGCAGCACCATGATCTCGTGAAAGCCGCGGTCGACAGTGTAGTAGGACTGCCAACCTGGGTTCGGCACGCCAGCCTGGACCACGTGATCGATGAAGGTCATATGCGCGAAGCCGGTCTCGTCCATGGTCTGGACGAAGTCGCGGATCGCGCCGGGGTCGTTGCCGATCTCGGTGGTCGGGAAGGCGAGGCCGATGTCCATGCGCCGGGGGCTCCAGTTCGAAGAGTGAGGATTGCCGCTAGCGTAACGCCGGGCCGGTCGCCGTGCTAGCGTTGCGCCATGAGCGATGCCGTATCCAAAGACGCACTGGCCTGGCGGAAGAAGTTCGCGGTCATCGTGCCCGCGACGAACACGATCGTGGAGCCGGAGTTCGCCGCGATGCGGCCGCCGGGCGTGACGAACCATACCGGCCGCTTCACGCTGGCCAACATGCCGCTGAACTCCGATGCCGATTTCGAGGCGATGATCGCCGACGTGAAGCGGAACCTCGACAGCGGGGTGGCGCAGATCGTCGCCTGCGAGCCGGATTACGTCATCCTCGGCATGTCGGCCGAGACCTTCTGGGACGGACTTGGCGGCAGTCATGACCTGAAGGCGCGCCTGGAAGGCATCGCGGGCTGCGCGGTCGGTCTCGGCTCCGAAGCATGCGAGGCGGCGCTGGCGTGTTATCCCGGCAAGAAGGTCGGGGTGATCACGCCCTACTGGCCGGTCGGCGATCGTCAGGTGCGTCGATTCTTCGGCGAGATCGGCAAGGACGTGGTCGCCCTGAAAGGGCTGCAATGCCGCAGTCCGCTCGATATCGCGGCGCAGACCGCCGAAACCCTGCGCGACGCCATCGCGGAAGTGAACGCGGCCGGTCCGGACGTCATCGTTCAAGTTGGGACCAACCTCGGCATGGCTGAACTGGCCGGCGCGGCGGAAACGGAGCTTGGCAAGCCGGTGATCGCGGTGAACACGGCGATCTACTGGCACGCGCTGCGTAGCAACGGCGTCGACGACTGTATCGAAGGCTTCGGCTCGCTACTGCGCGACCACTAGTCCAGATCGGGAAAGGCGTCCGTGATCGCTGCGACGCCCGCCATCAGCCGTCGGTCACCATCCCCGCGGATTATGGCGTATCGGGCGCCACGCCGCTCGAACTCGGCCTGGCAGGCGTCGAAGAATGCCTGGCGGCGTTCGGCATCGGGAAAGTAGCGCGTGCCGTCG
Source organism: uncultured Rhodospirillales bacterium (assembly GCA_964627965.1). Taxonomy (GTDB): domain Bacteria; phylum Pseudomonadota; class Alphaproteobacteria; genus JAVKFY01. Next base: position 10,839 of record CAZVLI010000020.1, on the reverse strand, counting down.
TCGGCCCAGGCGACATCGATATCGAGCAGCAGGTAGAGGTCGGCGAGCGGCGTTGCTTCAAGTTCCGGCAGGCGATCGCCAAGCAGCATGGTGGCCCAGACCTGGGTGAGGACGGGGTCGGTATCGCAAACCACGATCCGATTGCACTGTCGCTCGGCGGCCAGGATCGCGGCGCGCTGGCCGTCGGCGATGCGGCGCAGGTCGTCGGCGTCGCAGTCGGTGCCGAAGATGTCGGTGTAGGTGCGGCCGTACTCCGGCACGCAGATTGTCCGGAAGCGTGCCGCGAGTTGCGTGGCCATTGTGCTCTTTCCGGTGCTCTCCGGCCCGAACAGGCAGATGCGCTTGGCATAGAAAGGACGGACGACGTGCGGCAGGTATCGCCAGTGCCGCCATGGCGCCGCGCGGATGTCGGACGCCGAAACGGGCACGGTGCCGCGTGCTGGATCGACGGGAACGAAGCGCGCGCCGAGTTCCGCCGCCAGGCGGGCGCCGTAGGCTTCGCTGGCGAAGACCTTGTCGTAAGGACCGGGCGCGACGCGCTCGATCAGTTCGCGCCAGATGCGCCAGAACTCCGGATGTTCCTCCGGCGCTTGCGGCACCGGGTCGCCGTGGTGGACGACATCGCAGTCTGGAAACAGCTCGCGCATCCACGTGGCGCGTAGATCGCCCGGAATCGGGTCATCCGGCAGGCTTCCCACCAGGATTGTCAGCCGGTCGACCTGGGCCCGCGCCGCATCGCAGAGGTGGACGTGCCCCAGGTGCGGCGGCATGAACTTGCCGAGCAGGAAGCCGCGCGTCGGCCTACGCAACGGGGTCGCGTCCACCCGGCATCACCGCGTCGGCGGCGGAAATGCTGCGCTGCTCGGCGTGGGCACGAATCCAGACCCACAGGCCCCAGGTCGCCATTGCGAGGAACACGGCGTAGAGCCCGGCCGTGAGGTATAGGCCCTTGTAGCCGTAGATGCCGATCGACAGGACGTCGACGGCGATCCAGATGACCCAGTTCTCCAGCACCTTGCGCGACAGCAGCGCCTGGGCGGTCAAGCTCATCACCGTGGTGCAGGCATCCCAGTAGGCCAGTTCGGCATCCGTGTAGGCGCTCATCGTCGCGCCCAGTGCCGCCGTTCCGACCACCATCACGCCGATCCAGATGCCGCGCCACGACGGGCTCAGGGTGATGATCGGTGCCTGATCCTCCTCGGCGGCCCTGCCGGTCAGCCAGTAGTACCAGCCGTAGATTTGCAGGCCGATGTAGATGATCTGCAAGCCGGCGTCGGAGTAGAGACGCGCCTGGAAGAAGATCCAGGCGTACAGGCTCACCATCGCGATGCCGACCGGCCAGCACCAGATGTTCTGGCGGATGATCAGGTAGACGCAGGCAATGCCGAGAATGACGGCGGCAATCTCGATGGGCGACATCGGCGGGTCCGCTGCGCGGCCTCGTGAGATGCCGGAAGCATGGCATGAAGGCGCGGTTCGCGGTAGGCGCGGGGGCGGCTAAGATGGGAGCAGCTTCAGGAGAGATCGACGCATGAAAACCCGTTTCACCGAGCTGTTCGGCGTTCGTCACCCGGTCGTCCAGGGTGGCATGCAGTGGGTCGGCCGGGCCGAGCTGGTTTCGGCCGTGGCCAACGCCGGGGCGCTCGGCTTCATCACGGCGCTGACCCAGCCGACGCCGGAGGACCTGACCAAGGAGGTCGCCCGCTGCCGCGAGATGACCGACCAGCCGTTCGGCGTGAACCTGACCATCCTGCCGACGCTAAAGCCAGTGCCCTATGACGAGTATGTCGACGCCATCGTGGCCAGCGGCGTGAAGATCGTCGAGACGGCGGGCCGCAACCCGCAGCCGCACATGCCGAAGCTCAAGGCCGCCGGGATCAAGGTGATCCACAAGTGCACCTCGGTGCGTCACAGCGTGAAGGCGCAGTCCATCGGCTGCGACGCGGTCAGCGTCGACGGCTTCGAATGCGCCGGGCATCCGGGCGAGGACGACGCGACGATGGGAATCTCGGGCTGATCCTGCTGCCGGCAGCGGCCGATCAGCTCGAGATTCCCATCGTCGCGTCGGGCGGTTTCGGCGATGGCCGGGGTCTGGTGGCGGCGCTGGCGCTGGGCGCCGAGGCGATCAACATGGGCACGCGTTTCATGGCCACGGTCGAGGCGCCGGTGCACGACGCGGTAAAGCAGGCGCTGGTCGGCGCCGACGAGCGGAACACGGTCCTGATCAATCGTCCGCTGCGCAATACCAGCCGCATCTTCCGCAACGGCATCGCGGAAAAAGTGATCGAGACTGAGAAGGCGCGGGGCAAGGACCTGACCATCGAGGACCTGGCACCGTTCATCGCCGGCGGCAAGGGCCGGCTGGTTTTCGAGGAGGGCGACCTGGAGGCCGGGATCTTTTCCACCGGCCAGGTGGTCGGGCTGATCAGGGACGTGCCGACCTGCGAGCAACTGGTCAGCCGGATCGTCGGTGACGCCGAGGCGATCATCGCCGACCGCCTCGCAGCGACCCTGGACCGGCATTCGGCCGCTGCCTAGGTGAGCCTGCCGCGACCGATTGGCGAGGCGAGGCCGCAACCGCGGACGACGCGCTTGCTGCGCGGTCGCGGGCGCTACACGGACGATCTGCCGGCGTCGCGTCTGCTGCATGTCGCGTTCGTGCGCAGCCCGCATGCGCACGCCCGCATCGACGCCATCCGCACCGATGTGGCGGACGCGGTCGTGGTGGTCACGGCCGCCGACCTTGCCGACGGCTACAGGCCGTGGATCAGCCGGCACGATCTGTTCCCCGACCTGAAAGGCGCGGCGCAGCATCCGCTGGCGTGCGACAAGGCGCACTGGTGCGGCGAGCCCGTCGTCGCGGTTGTCGCGACATCGCGCGCCCGGGCGGAAGACGCGGCGGCGAAGGTCGAGATCGACTGGACGCCGCTACCGGCCCTGGCCGACGTGGCAACGGCGACCGCCCCTGGCGCCTCGCGACTGCACGACCACCTGGACGACAACGTCGCTTTCCGGGGGCAGCTGGAGTCTGGCGACGTCGACGCCGCGTTCGATACGGCTGACTTCGTCGTGGAAGAGCGGTTTCGCTTCGCCCGGCATACCGGCGTGACGCTGGAGCCGCGCTCGATCGTGGCGCACTACGACGAAGCCGACGGTCTGACGGTGCACCAGTCGCATCAGGTCCCGCACCAGATGCAGGATCTCTACGCCGACCTTCTGGGGTTGCCGGAGCACCGCGTGCGGGTGGCCTGTCCGGACGTCGGTGGCGCCTACGGCATCAAGCTTCACCTCTATCCGGAGGACATCTGCGTCTGTCTTCTGGCCCGGCGGCTGGGGCGGCCGATCAAATGGGTGGCGGATCGAATGGAGTCGCTGCTGAGCGACATCCATGCGCGCGACCACGAAGTGAGTGCCCGGATGGCGATGGATCGCGACGGCCGCATCCGGGCCTTCGCGGTCGAGGACACGATGCCGATCGGCGCCTATTCGGTCTATCCGCGCACGTCGATGGGCGAGGCGGTGAACGTTCGCGCCATGACCGGCGCGCCATACCGCTTCGACGCCTATCGCTGCGACACCACGCTCGTCTTTCAGACCAAGAATACCGTGGCGCAGTACAGGGCTGTCGGTCATCCGATCGCGGCCGCCGTCACCGAGCGTCTGGTCGATCTTGGCGCCACGGCGGCCGGGCTCGATCCGCTGGAGGTGCGCCGCCGCAATCTCCTGGACGGCGCAAGCTACGTCAGCCCCGCCGGGCCGACCTTCGAGGGGTTGTCGCTGCCTGAGTGCCTCGCGGCGCTGGAGGCGGCCGTCGACATACCGGCGTTGCGCGCCGAGCAGACGGCACTGCGCGAACGAGGCATCCATCGCGGCATCGGCATCGCCAGCTTCATCGAGATGACCGCGACCGGCCCGCAGAATTACGGGCGTGGCGGCGTCAGGATCACCTCGCAGGACGGTTGCGTGCTGAAGTTGGAGCCGTCGGGCACGCTGCGTTGCGTACCTTCGGTCACCGAGCAAGGGCAGGGTACGGAGGCCGCCATCGCGCAGATCATCGCGGCGGGCTTCGGTGTCGCGGCCGACGACGTGGCGGTGACAAGCGGCGACAGCGCGGCCTCGCCCTACGGCGGCGGCGCCTTCGCGTCGCGCGGCATCACCATCGGTGGCGAGGCGGCATGGCGGGCGGCGCGGCAGCTCCGCGCCAACGTGCTCGACCTGGCCGGCGCCGTGCTGCAAGCCGCGCCGGACACGCTGGACATCCGGGATGGCGAGATCGTCGATGCCAACGGCGCGCGGATGAGCGTCGCCGAATTGGCGGGACTGGCGACGTTCCGGCCATTCGAGCTGCCGGCCGGCATGCAGCCGGAACTTGCCGTCGTCGGCCACTACGTGAATACGGAGCGGCCGTTCGTACCGTCGAACGGCATGCAGCTCTCGTATGTCGAGGTCGACATCGAAACCGGCGGCGTGAAGCTGCTTCGCCATGTGATCGCGCATGACTGCGGGCGGCAGATCAACCCGCTGCTGGTCGCCGAGCAGGTGCGTGGCGGGGTCGTGCAGGGGATTGGCGCAGCGCTGTGGGAAGAGCTGATCTACGACGGCGAGGCGCAACTGCTCACCGCGTCGCTCGCCGACTACCTCGTGCCCATGGCATCGGAACTGCCCGACATCGAGGTGCTGCACGTCGAGACCCCGGCAGCGGGTAGCGAACTCGGTACCCGAGGGGCTGGCGAGGCCGGTACGGCAGGCGCTTCCGCCGCCGTGCTGAACGCCATCAACGACGCGTTGGCGCCGCTTGGCGGACGGATCGCGCAGCTCCCGTGCACGCCGGAACGGGTACTGCGCGCCATTCAGGACGCCGACACCTCGTGCTGATCGCGCAGCTGTCCGACCCGCATATCCGGCCGCGCGGCGAGCTCTATCAGGGGCTGGTCGATTCCAACGCGATGTTCGAGGCGGCTGTGCGCCAGCTCGGCAATATGCGGCCGCGGCCGGACGTGGTGCTGATCAGCGGCGATCTCGTCGACGAGGGCTCGGCGGCCGAGTACGCGATGGCGCGCGATCTGCTCGAACGGATAGAGGCGCCGCTGTTGCTCATCTCCGGCAACCATGACGAGCGCGAGGCGTTTCGCGACGGGCTCGGCGGTCTCGCGCCGCTGGCACCGTCCGGCCCGTTGCATGTGGTCGCCGACGACCTCGGGCCGGTGCGGATCGTCGGTTGGGACATCACGGTGCCGGGCAAGCATCACGGCGACTGCGACGACGAGGCCATCGCCTGGCTCGACGCGACATTGGCGCAAGCACCCGACCGGCCGACGTTGCTGATGATGCACCACCCGCCTTTTGCCAGCGGTATCCTGTGCCTCGATGCTTACATGTGCCTGCGCGGTGGACGGCTGGCTGAGGTCGTGCGGCGCTATCCGGCGGTCGAGCGGATCGTCTGCGGCCACATCCACCGGCATATGCAACTCGGTTTCGGCGGCACGTCGTTGTGCACGGCGCCCAGCACGACGACCGCCATCGCCCTCAATCTGACCGACGATGCGACGCCGGCGTCCTATGTCGAGCCGCCGGCGTTCCTGCTGCACCATTGGCGCCCCGAGACCGGGCTGATCACGCACCATGTCCCGGTCGGCGATTTCCGAGGGCCGTTGCCCTTCGCCTAGAGCCCTGCTTCTTTCCAGTTCGGGGCAGCTTCGGCCGGGTCCGCGGTCAGGCCGGCCTGGTGGATGCCATGGATGGCGGCGGCTTCGTCGCGGTCGGAGGCATCGCCGCTGATCCCCACGGCGCCGACCACGTCGCCGTCCTCGTCGAGGATGGCGACGCCGCCCGGCACGGCGGCGAAGCGGCCATCAGAGGCGGCGGCGATGGCGTTCTGAAAGGCGACGCGTTCGCGCAGGCGGGCGCCGAGCAGGCGACTGGAAACGCCCATGCCGACCACGGCGCTGGCCTTGGCGAGCGCTATCTCGACGCGCACGGTGCCGCAACCATCCTCACGCTTGACGCAGACGATGTGGCCGCCGCTGTCGATCACCACCACGGTGAGCGGCAGCAGTTCGTGGTCGCGTCCGAAGGCCAGCGCCTCGGTGCAGATCGTATCGGCCGCGCTCAGGGCCAGGCTGGAGGCGACGTTGGCGAGCTTGCGTTCGGTCATCAGGTCACTTTGCCCCGGGCAGCGACCTCGATTTCCGCTTCAACCTTGTCGCCACGGATGAAGTACAGCCGGTCCATCATGTTGGTCACGACGCAGGCGTGGTTCGGGATCACCCGTACGCGGCTCCCGACCCCCGGTCGCCAGTTCGACTTGGACAGGTCCAGGATGCCGTGCTCCTCGCTCAGGCCCGCCACGGCGGCGGTCGGTGCGGCGGCGATCAGGCCGTGACCAGTCAGTCCGAACAGGTCGGTGGTCAGCACCTTGGAGCCGGCGTCGAGGATGCCACGCGTCTCGGTCGGCCGGCTGACCACGGTGCTCATCACCGTGAGCGCGCAGTCGGCCGGGCCGCACACGCCGCCCTCGACGAGACTGCGGTCGTTGTAGATGTAGGTGCCGGCGCGGTGCTCGGTCTCGGTCTTCACCGCCTCGGTGCGCCACATGTTCGGCGTGCCGCCGGAGCTGATGCGCGGGCACGGCAACCCTTCAGCCAGCAGCAGGCCCTTGGCCTCGGCGAGCCAGGCATCGACCTTGTCCTCGTCCTTCATCGGCGGGAAGGTCATCAAGCCGCCGAGTTCGAGGCCGGGCGCGGCGTGGATACGTTTAGCCAGTTCCAGGGCGTCGCCCGGGCTCTGCACGCCGCAGCGGCCGGCGCCGGTGTCGCACTCGACCAGCACCTCCAGCGGCGCCGGCTCGTCGGCGAAGATCTTCGATAGCCCGTCGACAACGGTGGGGTTGTCGGCGACGACCGACATCTTGATGCGGCGGGCGAGCGCGGCGAGGCGCTGCACCTTGCTGTCGCCCAGGATGTTGTAGGTGATGAAGATGTCGTCGAGCCCGCCATCGGCCATCACCTCGGCCTCGCCGACCTTCTGGCAGGTGATGCCGACCGCGCCGGCCGCGACCTGGCGGCGGGCCAGGTCGGGCAGCTTGTGGGTCTTGATGTGCGGTCGGGCGGCGATCCCGGTCTTGGTGCAGTGCTCCTGGAAGCGGGCGATGTTGCGCTCCACGATGTCCAGGTCCACCAGCACCGCCGGGGTCTCGATCTCCTCGAACATTCAGTCGTCCGTCTGTTGCGTGAGCTTGGCCATGATGGCGTCGAAATATTTGTCGGCCAGGGCCTTCAACTCGTCGTCGGTGCGGTCCTGGATCGGGTGCGGAACCCAGACCCACTCCGGCTCGAAGCCGAGCGCGCTGCCCTGGGTATCGGCGGCTTGCACGAATTCCTCCGTCGCCACGCCGATGGACGGCAGGCCGCGGGCCTCGAGGTTCGCCAGGTCATGCGTACAGCACGACGTGCACGAGCCTCAGTCGGCCAGGCCTTCCACCACGATGTTGGCTTCCAGCGCGATCTGCTGCTGCAGGTCGAGCGGTGCCGGGCGCGTCACGGTCGGCTTCTTGTAACGCTTCACCGCGATGCCGTTCTCGCCGAGACGCTCGGCCAGACGGTCGAGGAAGACGTCGCCGCGCGGCTTGGAGATATCCAGTACCGCGACGGTCAGGCCGTCCAGGCTGGCGGGGCGGGGGACGCGGGTGCGTGCCGCGACCTCCCGTTCCGCGGTGGGGTCGAGCAGGGTGGTCATGCCTTCACCTCCTTGGTGACGGGTCGGCTGGTGTGTTCATTGGACGGCGTGAAGCCGGCGATGATGGCGGAGAACTTGCCGGCGCCGCCGCCGGCGCGGACGATCATCAGTGCGTGCGGCAGGAACTTGCAGATCTCCTTGCCGGCGAACTTGGCCGGCGCGCCTTCCTGGATGCCGTTGCGGCCTGGCATTACCTCGTCGGCCGGGATCGTCAGCCGTTGCATCAGCTCGGCGTGCAGGCGCGCCTTGTCCCAGCCGCCGCCCTGGATGCTGCGCTCGTGCTCGGGGCAGACCACGAGCAATGCGTCCGGCGCCGGAAACTTGTTGATGTTGTCGACGGCGCGCAGGCTGGTCGCGAAGGTCGATGCCAGGTCCTCCGGCGTCCGGCCGCGCTCGTCGATCACCGGCTGCAGGCCGGAGCCGGCGAAGACGGTGACGGCATTGGTGCCGGCCTTGAGCCCACGGTCGACGGTGAACGGCGTCCAGGCCGAACCTTCCTCGTCCTCGGCGAAGCAGTAGGTGTACTTGCCTGGGCTGCCGAGTGTGGAGCGATCGACACCGCCGGGCTTACCGCCGCCGACGTTGCGGACGACGAGGTTCACGGCGCGACCGATGGTGGCGTTGGCGCGGTTGCCCTGGCCCAGCGCATTGCCCTTGGCGTTCATGCCGATGGCGCGCGCGATCGGACCGTTGACGATCACCACCGGGCTGACGAACCGGGTCGTGGCCAGTACGCCGTGCAGGTTGAAGTCACGGTCCAGGATGCACTCGACCGCCGCCAGTACCACCGGCATGTATTCCGGTCGACACCCGGCCATGACCGCGTTGATCGCGACCTTCTCCACCGTGCAGACGTCGAGGTTCGGCGCGACTTCGCCCAGCACCTCGTCCGGCTGGCGCGACGTGCCCTCCAGCATCGCCAGCACGCGCTCCGGCGTCGGCGGCACGACAGGCAGGCCGTCGGACCAGTCGCGGTCGAAACAGGCCTCGATGTCGTCTTCCTCGCCGCCGATCTCGATGGCGCGGGACGACAGGCCGCTGTCGCCGTGACGCAGCTTCAGCGCGCGGAGCTTCGCCGGTTCCTGGTTGAGCGCGCCGCAGCCGGGCTGGTTCTCCGGCAGGTTGTGCCCCAGGTCGGCAATGCCGGTCAGCGCCTGCCACTCCGCCCGGTTCCAGCCGATAATGCGCGCGCCGTCGGCCTTTCGAATCAGGGTCGGCACGATCTCGATGCCGAGGTCGTAGGAGGTGTCCAGGGCCGTATCGTCGACGACGCCGGGCACCGTTTCCGGGAAGGTCGGGTCGTCCTGGGTGTAGACGGTGATGTCGCCGGCCTGGGCGAGCTGACCCAGCACCGGCGCGATCATCGTGCAGGTCGGGCAGTCGCGCTTGACGACGGCAACGAGCTCGGATTTCGACATGGGTCCAGCCTAGTCCTACTCCGCCGCCGCGTCACGAGCCGGGAAGAACCTGTTTCCCGGGCGCGGGAGCCCGAGATTCTCGCGCAGGGTCTTGCCCTCGTACTCGGTGCGGAACAGGCCGCGGCGCTGCAGTTCCGGCACCACCTTGTCGACGACGTCGTCCAGGCCGGCGGGCAGGTAGGGAAACATCACGTTGAAACCGTCGCAGGCCTCGGTCTCCAGCCATTCCTGCATCTCGTCGGCGATCGTTGCCGGCGTGCCGACCATCGACAGCCCGGAATAGCCGCCAAGCCGTTGGGCGAGCTGCCGGACGGTGAGGTTCTCGCGCTTGGCCAGCCGCATCGCCCGCTCGCGCCCTGACTTGGAGGCATTGGTCTCGGGGATGTCGTCGGGCAGCGGCCCATCGGGGTCGAACTTCGACGCGTCGGTGCCGAGCGAGATCGACAGCGAGGCGATGGCGCTGTCGTAGTGCACGAGGCCGTCGAGCAGGGCGCGCTTCTCGCGCGCTTCCTCGACGCTGTCGCCGACGACGATGAGGCACCCAGGCAGGATCTTCAGGTGGTCGCGCGGGCGGCCGAGCTTGTCCATCCGGCCCTTGATGTCGGCATAGAGCCGTTGGCCGTCCTCCAGCAGGCCGCCGCCGGCGAACACCATCTCTGCGGTCTCGGCGGCAAGCTGCTTGCCGGCCTCCGAGGCGCCGGCCTGCACGATCACCGGCCAGCCTTGCACCGGGCGGGCGATGTTCAAGGGGCCGCGCACCTTCAGGAACTCGCCCTCGTGGTCGAGCCGGTGCATCTTCGACGGATCCCAGAAGATACCGCTGTCGACGTCGCGGATGAAGGCGTCGTCGGCGAAGCTGTCCCACAGGCCGGTGACGACGTCGAAATACTCACGCGCGCGGCGGTAGCGGTCGCCGTGCTCCATGTGTTCGTCCATGCCGAAGTTCAGCGCGGCGTCGGGATTCGAGGTGGTGACAAGGTTCCAGGCCGCGCGGCCGCCGGAGATGTGGTCCAGCGAGGCAAAGCGCCGGGCGACGGTGTAGGGCGGCTCGAAGGTGGTCGACGCGGTGGCGATCAGACCCAGATGCTCGGTCATCATCGCCAGCGCCGGCAGCAGGGTCAGCGGATCGAACGACGTGATGGTCGCCGACCGCTTCAGCGCCTCGATCGGCATGTTCAGCACGGCGAGGTGGTCGGCCATGAAAAACGCGTCGAACTTGCCCTCCTCCAGCCGTTGCGCGTAGTGCACCAGCGCCTTGAGGTTGAAGTTGGCGTCCGGAGTGCCGCCCGGATAGCGCCACGCGGCGGTGTGGATGCTCACCGGCCGCATGAAGGCGCCGAGGCGGAGCTGGCGGCGTGGTTGCGCGGTCATTTCGGCACCTGGATGGTTCTGAGGTAGGCCAGCAAGTCTTCGATCTGCTGCGGTGTCAGCATGAACTCCGGCATCTCTGGGTGTCCCACGACGATGCCCTCGGCCAATGACTCGGCGAGATTCTCCACCGGCCAGTTCTGTTCGAAGGTGCGGAAGGGCGGCGCCTTGTCGTGCGGGCTCGGGTCGGTCTTGGCGATGGCATGGCAGCGCGCGCACTTGGCCTGGGCGAGCGCGTGGCCGGCGTCGACATCGGGCGCCGCCAGGCTCTGCCCGGCGGTGAGGGTGAACAGCAGGACGAGCGCAGTACGCATCAATT
>CAZVLI010000019.1:0-14263 GCA_964627965.1 uncultured Rhodospirillales bacterium | reverse complement strand
CAGATCAGGTAGCGCGCGTTCGGGAAGGTCGGCACCCACTTGCCGTCGACCAGGCGCGTGTTCCAGCCGACGTGGTCGAGATGCAGGTGCGTGCACATCACCGCGTCGAAGCCGTCGGGATCGAAGCCGGCGGCCTCAAGGTCCTGCAGGAAGCTGGACTGCTGCATGTGCCAGCCCCAGTGCTCCAGCCCGGCGCGGTCCTTGCCGTCGCCGACGCAGGTATCGACCATCACGCGGCGGTCCGGCGTCTCCACCACCAGCGCATGGATCGAGCCCTTCAGCGTCCAGTCGTCGTGCACGAAGTGCGGCTTGAGCCAGTCGATCTGGCGCAGCTCGTCCTTCGGCACGGCCGACAGCACATGCTCGATCGCCGCCGAGCCGTCGCCTTCCACGATGCGCGTGATCCGCACGTCGCCAACCTGCCAGGATAAGTTCGCCATGATCGCCTCGCTCCACGTTCGTTGTTGGTCGGCATTGTTCGACATTCGCCGCAACCGCGCCACCTCGACGGCGCTATCGCTATACTGCGCGGCATGAGAGACGCCGACACGTTCAGGATCACGCTGCTGGGCACCGGCTCGCCACGGCCGAACCTGGTGCGTCACCATCCGGCCGCGCTGGTCGAGTGGGGCGAGGTCGGGCACATGCTGGTCGATGCCGGCGACGGCGTGGTGCAGCAGATGCTGAAGGCCGGCGTGGCGCTGGAGGACGTGAGCAACGTCGCGCTCACGCACATGCACTGGGACCACATTCTCGGCTACCCGGCCTACGTCTGGGGCAGCTGGAGCGCAGGGCGGCAGCGGCTCACCGTCACCGGGCCGACGGGCACCGAGGCGATGCATCGCCAGCTGGTCGAGGACTACTACCGCGAACAGGCGGAGTGGGCGATCGACCTGGGCTATCCGCGCGCCGGCTTCGACAACGTGACGATCCGCGACGTCGAGGAAGGCTGGTCGGAACAGATCGACGGCTGCCTGGTCGAAGCCGGGCCGGTGTTTCATCCGCCGATGGACGCGCTGGCGTTCAAGTTCACCTATCGCGGCCGGTCGATCGCGATTTCCGGCGACACCGCGAAGCACGACCCGTTCGCGGCCTTCTGCCAGGACATCGACGTGATGGTGGTCGACGCCTGCGCGGCGATTCCGCCGGGCGACGTCCCGCCGGAACGGCGACGCATCTTCGAGCGGCTGGAAGAGTTCCACGCCACGCCGCAGGAGTGCATCGACATGGCGTCGATGGCGAACGCGAAGCGCGTGGTGCTGACCCACCACCTGCCCGGCGCCGCGCCGCAGTTCGACGCGTCGGCCTACGCCGGCGAGGTCATCGTCGGCGAAGACCTGCAGGTGATCGAGGTCTAGGGGAGCAGCACCACGAGATCGACCGGCGCCGCGACGCCGTCGACGGCGCTTTGCGGCCGCACGTCATGCGGCGCTGGCGGGCGGTAGCCCTGGCGTTCGGCAATGGCAAGGGTAGCGGCGGTGGTCAGTGCCCTCACCGCCTGGTCCTTGTTCGCCTTCTCCAACTTCGCGGCAAGGTTCACGGCGTCGCCGATGACGGTGAACTCCAGCCGGTCGGCATCACCGATGGCGCCGAAGACGACTTCGCCCGCGGCCACGGCGAAGTTGACCTGCAACGGCTCCTGCCCGCGCGTGGCCAGGTCGTCGCGCCAGGCCTCGGCCGCTTCGCCCAGCGCCTGCACCGCGCGCAGCGCGTCGGCGGCGTAGGTGTCGGTGCGCACCGCCGCGCCGAAAGTGGCGAGGATGCCATCGCCCATGAACTTGTCGATCGAGCCGCCGTGCGCCTGGATGACGCCGACCATGCGGCGCTCGTAATCGGCCAGCAGCGTCATCAGCTCGTTCGGCTCGATGCGTTTGGCCAGCGCGGTGAAACCACGGATGTCGGCCATCAGTATCGCGGCGTCGCGCTTCTCGCCCTGGCCCGGCTGGATGCGGTGCTCGGCCTGGGTGATCTGGCGCGCGATTTCCGGCGCGAAGAAGCGCGACAGTTCGCTGGCCGCCGCCCCCTCCGCCACCGAGCGCACCAGCAGACCACGCGCGCGTACGATGGCGACGGCGAGGATCGCCGTGGTCAGCAGGATGGTGATGACCTTGTCGAACTCGGCGCCGAGCAGCACCGCCGACGAGGTCATGTAGGCGATGTAGTCGCGGGTGATGCCCATGTCGGCGTCGGCCGTGACCATCGCGTAGTAGACCAGCACCAGCCAGCCGACCGCCGCCACCGCCCCGGCCAGCAGGACGTAGGCAGCGGAGAAGCGCAGCGCCCTGAGCGCGATGAAGATGAACACGTAAAGCAGTGTCGGCGCCTTCAGATAGAAGGCGGCGGGCTGCATGTATTGCAGGTGGAACGACCAGATCAGGCCGAGCAGCAGCACCATGTCGAGCACCACCGAGCCCATCAGCAACCAGGCCGGTGCGATGCCGCGATAGGTCAGCCAGAGCCGGATCGCCGTGAGCGCGACGTAGATGCCGAGCGCCACCGGCACCGGCCCGAAAGCCAGGCCCAGCGCCATGATGGTCTGGCTTTCCTCGAAGGTCTTCGGCGCCGTCAGGTAGAGCGCCGACCAGGTCAGGCCGACCAGGAGCTGGGCCCAGCCGATGAGCTGCTCGCCACGCAACTGCTGCGCCGCGATGACCTGGCGCACACGGGCCGGCAGCGCCGCCTCGTTGGCGCCGCCGCTTAGCCGCGCGAGAAGTCCCGGGGAATCGGCCATGCGCTCAATCTAGGTCGTCGCGGGTTCACGTGACAGACACGTGACGGATGTCAGTTCGTGAGCAGCCACAAACTGGCCGGCCGCGCGCCCTCTACGGTTGGCAGCCGCGCGGCGATGGAGCCGTTGACGGCGTCGGCCATGCGGGTGGCGGCGTAGTGGCTGGCCCAGAGCGGTCGCCAGTTGGCGAGGGTCAGCAACGGCGCCACGCCCTGCTGTTCGTTGTAGCCGCGCCAGCCCCAGTCGGCGGGGTAGTCGTCGGGCAGGAAGATATCGTGCACGTGGACAAGGACGCCGGCGGGCAACCGTGGCAGCACGCGATTGAGCAACAGGTCGACGTCGCTGCCCGGCACCAGGATGTGGCTGGAGTCGATGAACAGCACGTCGCCCGGCACCAGCGCCCCGAACACCGCGTCGTCCGCCACGTCCACCGTGGCGCGCACGATGTCGATGTCGAGCCCCTCGATGGTCGCGCGCGGGGCCGGATCGATGGCGGTGATACGCGTCGCCAAGCCGCCATCGACGACGGCGCGCGCCATGAAACGGGTGGAGTGGCCGGAGCCGACTTCGACGATGCGCGACGGCGCGTGCATGCGAACCAGCGTGTAGGCGGCCAGCGCGTCGAGCGTCGGGAACCAGTCCTGGTTCCAGCGCGGTGCCGGTGGCGCGTCCGGCCCGATGCGAGCCAGGTCGTCGGCGTAGCCATTGGCCGCGTCGAGGAGGGTGCGGAAGTCGTCGGCCGCACCGGCCAGCTTCGCTTCGACGGTCGGATACGGCGGGAGGCTGCCGGGGTCAGGCAGACTGTCGGCGTAACGGTAGGGGATGAAGACGCCCTGGCGGGCTTCGCCGCGAACCGTGCGCAGGCCCATCTCCGCGGCTTTGGGCGGCAGGCGCCAGCCGCCGCTCACGGCCGTGCCCGGTCGGACACGGCGGCCCCACAAAACCTCACGGCGTGAGCACCATGCCTTCGCGCGCGACCAGCGTCCCGGGGCGGGCCTTGTCGGCGGCCTCGGCGATGGCGTCCATCTGTGCGTCGTCGTGGTCCGGGTCGTGGTGGAAGATCACCGCAGTGCCCACATTCGCGGCATCGGCCACGCGCAGGCACTCTTCCCAGGTCGAGTGGCCCCAACCGATCTTGCCGTCCTGATGCACGGCATCGGTGTACATGGAGTCGTAGATCATCACGTCGGCGTCGCGGCACAGGTCGACCACGTTCGGGTCGCGCTTGTCGAGCTCGTGCTCGGTATCGGTGATGTAACAGACCGAGTGGCCGTCATATTCGATGCGGTAGCCGCAGGCGCCGTTCGGATGGTTCAGCGGCGCGGTGCGCACGACGATGCCGTCGCCCAGCGCCAACTGTGCGCCGGCCTCGAAATCGAGGCACTCGACATGGGCGTTGAACACCTCGGGCGGCACCGGGAACAGCGGCGCCATCATCAGTTCGGTCAGCACCTGCTTCACCGTCATCTCGGGCAGCAGGTGGCCGGCATGGATCCGCACCTTGTTGCCAGGGATGAACAGCGGCACGAAGAAAGGGATGCCACAGATGTGGTCGAAGTGGGTGTGCGTCAGCAGCAGGTCGGTGTCGAGCTTGCCGCCCTCCGCCATGATTTGGCGTCCGAGATAGCGAATACCGGTGCCGGCATCGAGGATCAGGCGCCGCTCGCCGCAGCGCACCTCCAGGCACGAGGTGTTGCCGCCATACTTGGCGGTGTTCGGGTCACTGGTGGCGATGGAACCGCGGACGCCCCAGAAACGCACCGCAAGGGCGGCGGCGCTCTGGCCCGTCGTCATGACCTCCATCGGCTGCACCGAAGCTTTCATACGCGGGATCATGCAACATAATCTCGGTATTTAGAAGTCTTATTACAAGGACTGTCATATATCGAATCGATATATCCGTCCAACGCATGGCAGTACGGCGTCGCGACACCTTTCCTCGCCCACGCGCTTGGTCGACAATGCACCCGAGAATGAAAAAGGGACGTTAACGCCATGGCGCTGGCCAATGAGTACGACCTGAGCGAGCCGTTCGAGTGGCCCGCGGGCGGGGTGACGCGGGTGCCGTACCGCGTGTTCACCGACCAGGAAATCTACGCGCTGGAGCACGAGCGCGTGTTTCGCGGGCCGATCTGGCACTTCCTGTGCCTGGAGATCGACATCGACAAGCCGGGCGACTGGAAGACCGGCTTCGTCGGCCAGATTCCGGTGGTCACCACGCGCGGCCGCGACGGCAACATCAACGCCTTCGTGAACCGCTGCGCGCACAAGGGCGCGCTGGTGTGCCTGAAGGAGCGCGGCAACGGGCCGACGCTGACCTGCGTCTACCACGCCTGGAGCTACGACCTGGAAGGACGGCTGAAGGGCGTCGCCTTCCGCAACGGGATCAAGGGCAAGGGCGGCATGCCCGAGGACTTCGACCCGGACAAGCTGCGACTGGAGCCGCTGCGCACCACCACCTTCTGCGGTCTGGTGTTCGGCACTTTCAGCGACGAGACGCCACCGATCGAGGACTTCCTCGGCGACAAGGCCGCGCCGTTCCTGCAGCGCAACCTCGGCAAGAAGCTGAAGCTGATCGGCTATCACACGCAGATGATTCACTCGAACTGGAAGCTCTACGCGGAGAACGTGCGCGACAGCTACCACGCGACGCTGCTGCACACCTTCTACACGTCGTTCCAGGTGAACCGGCTGGACATGGATGGCGGCATGGTGCTGTCGGACGACGGCAAGCACTCGATCAGCTACGCCAAGCGCGCCACGCTGGACGAGGCGGCCGAGTACAAGGACGCCGAGGTCCACTCGGCGAAGTACGAGTCGAAGCTGGAAGGACCGGAGCTGCTCGGCGCCTGGGACGAGTTCGACGACGGCATCACGCACTCGATCCAGACCATCTTTCCGACGCTGGCGATTCAGTTCACGCTGAACTCGCTGGCGGTGCGCCACTTCATCCCGCGCGGCGTCGACAAGACCGAGCTGGTCTGGATGTACGTCGGCTACGAGGACGACACCGAGGAGCAGACGCGGATGCGGACGCTGCAGGGCAACCTGACCGGCCCGGCCGGCCTGGTGTCGCTGGAGGACGGCTGCATCAACGAGTTCGTGCAGCGCGGCGTGGCCGGCTCGGAAGACGCGGTGTCGTTCCTGGAGATGGGCGGGCGCGACGTCGGCTCGTCGGAGGGCAGCCGCGCGACCGAGACCGCGATCCGCGGCTTCTGGCAGGGCTACCGCGAGCTGATGGGATGGTGACCGCCGAGCAGCGCGCCGCGATCGACGACTTCCTCGCCGACTACGCGCACGGGCTCGACGACGACGACGCCGAGGCCTGGCCGGACTATTTCACGGCGAAGGGCGTCTACCAGATCCTGACCAAGGAGGAGCACGAGGCCGGCCTGCCGCTCGGCATCTTCCTCGCCGAGGGCCAGGGCATGATGCGCGACCGCGTGCTGGCGATGCGCGAGGCCAATATCTTCGAGCCGCACCACTACTGCCACGTGGTCGGGCGCGCTCGGCTGAGCGACGGCGAGAACGGCGAGATCGCCGGGCGCTCCAACTTCGCGATCTACCGCATCATGCAGGATGGCACGCAGGACCTGTTCGCAACGGGCAAGTATCTCGACCGCATCGTCTTCGACGGCGACGCCCCGAAGTTCAAGCAGCGCACGGTCGTCCTCGACTCACGCTGCATCGACGTGCTGCTGGTGATGCCGCTGTAGGACGGCGCCTACGGCACCAGCCGGTAGCCGCCCGGCTCCGTCACGAGCAACTCCGCGTTCGACGGGTCGGCTTCGATCTTCTGGCGCAGGCGATAGATGTGGGTTTCCAGCGTGTGCGTGGTGACGCCGGCGTTGTAGCCCCAGACCTCGTTCAACAACACGTCGCGGCTGACCGTCCGGTCGCCGGCGCGGAACAGGTACTTCAGGATCGAGGTCTCTTTCTCGGTCAGGCGGACCTTCTGGTTCTTCGCCTCATTCAGCAGCAGCTTGCCCGAGGGACGGAAACTGTACGGCCCGATGGTGAAGACCGCGTCCTCGGACTGCTCGTGCTGGCGTAGCTGCGCGCGAATGCGGGCCAGCAGCACCGAGAGCTTGAACGGCTTGGAGACATAGTCGTTGGCGCCAGACTCCAGCCCGAGGATGGTGTCGGCGTCGCTGTCGGCGGCGGTCAGCATGATGATTGGGCACTTCACGCCGGCCCGGCGCATCATCTTGCAAAGCTCTCGCCCGTCCATGTCCGGCAGGCCGACATCGAGCAGGATCAGGTCGTAGTGGTCGGCCTTGGCGGCCTCCAAACCGGCGGCGCCGGTGTCGGCCTGGGCGGTACCGAACTCGTCGTGCAGCTCGAGCTGTTCGGCCAGCGCCGAGCGCAGCGCCTCGTCGTCATCGACCAGAAGCATTTTCTTGGCGCTCATATTGTCTCCCCAGGCGGTGCGGCGGCGCGCGGAACCGCCTAGATATAGTCGATGCCCTGTCGCCAGCAAGCAACCCGCCCCGGTCGCGACCGATCAACACCTTGTCACAAAGCGGTGTTGTCAGTTCGTCGCGGGTTCGCGTATCTGTGACGGCCCATGACTGAAACCCCCGCCACCGCCGCGCGCCAGCGCCAGCGCCGTCGCGTCGATCGCGCCATCGCCGAATTGCGCCGTGGCGTCGCGGTGGTCGTGCAGGGCGCCGACGGCGCCTGCGTGATGCTGGCAACCGAAACGGCGAGCGCCCCCGCCTATCGCGAGGTACGCGAAGCGGCGACCACCGACCCCCTGCTCGCGCTCACGGCGCAGCGCGGGGCCGCGCTGCGCATCCGGCCCTCCGGACACGATCCGCTGCTGGTCACCCTGCCCGCCTGGCTCGACCTGGGGACCGCGCAATCGCTAGCCGACGCAACCACCGACCTGGCGAATCCGCTACGCGGGCCGCTGGAGCGGCTGATGCGAGCGCCAACGGCCGCTGAAACGGCTGCGATCCAGCTCTGTAAGCACGCCCGGCTGCTCCCGGCAGCGATATTGTGGTCTCTGGAGAGCGATCGCGGGGCGTTCGCGGCGGAAAACGACCTCCTCACGGTGGAATCAGACGCCGTCGCGGCCTACGAGCCGGCACAAGCGGCCGCTCTGGAGCCGGTTGGGGCCGCGCCGGTGCCGCTCGCGGATGCGGAGAACAGCCGCATCGTGGCCTACCGTCCGGCGGACGGCGGCATCGAGCACATGGCGATCGTCATCGGCGAAATCCAGACCAAGTCGCCGGTGCTGGTGCGACTGCATTCGGAATGCTTCACCGGCGACCTGCTGGGTTCGCTGAAGTGCGATTGCGGGGAGCAACTGCGTGGCGCCATCGCCGCCATCGAGGCGGAGGGCAGCGGCATCGTCCTCTACCTGGCCCAGGAAGGGCGGGGCATCGGCCTCATCAACAAGCTGCGCGCCTACCGGCTGCAGGCGGACGGGTTCGATACCGTCGACGCCAACCTGCGACTCGGGTTCGAGGCCGACGAGCGCCTGTTCGAGCCAGCTGCGGCGATGCTCCGGCTGCTCGGCGTCGGCAAGGTCCGGTTGATGACCAACAACCCGGACAAGGTGACCGGCTTGCAGGCCTGCGGCATCGACGTGGTGGAGCGCGTCGAGCACAAGTTCCCGTCCAACCCGTTCAACGCGCACTATCTCGACACCAAGAAGGCGCGCAGCGGGCATTTGTTCTAGACGCGGCAAGGCTTGCCGGGCGGAATCTGCCGCGGTTCGCCAACTCCACAGCTAAGCTATTGAAATCGAACGCGTCTCGGGCTGGCGTGCCGGTTGCAACGGCAATGTCGTCATGGCCATACACGCAATCCCTTCGAACTACGACACGATGGTCGCCAACGAGGCTGGCCGTCACGCCACGCCGGTGGCGCTGCCGCCCGGACAGGAAACCGAGTCGCTCTACTGGGGCGACGACGGGATCGGATTCGGCGACCTCGTCGACGTGGTCAATCCGCTGCACCACCTGCCCGTCGTCGGCACCGCCTATCGCGAGATGACCGGCGACGAGATCGCGCCGGCGGCGAAAATCATCGGCGGCATGATCTTCGGCGGCCCGATCGGCCTGGTAATGGCCATCGTCAACGCAATCTTCGAGGAGGCGACCGGCAAGGAATTCGGGACCGCCGTCACCGAGATCTTCACCGGCGACGAGGACGAGACCCGCTCGCAGCTGGCCGAAGCCGGGACCGAGGGTGGCGACGCGCCGCCGCAGGGCACCGGTGAAACGGTCGCGATGGCAACCCCGCCCACCGCGACCACCGAAGCGCTGACGTCACCGCTTGCCGCGCCCCAAGCTCAGGCCGCCGCCGCAGCGACGCTGTCGCAGATGGCACCGGCCGGCGCCACGCCACAGCTCAGCCCACAGGCCTTCGATGCGCTGATGCGGTCGTTCAACGGACCGATCAGCCGGACCGACACGCCTTCCGCGCCGCCGCCGGCCACCGTGGCTCCGAACGCGGCACCAGTGCCGACCACGCGCGCTGGCGTGGCGGCTGGCGCCGATGCCGCGCCGACGTCGACCAACGCCCTGCCGTCACTGGTTCCTGTCGGCAAGCCGATCCCGCTGCTGAAGCGGTCGGACTCGGCGGCACCGGCGCATGACGACCGCCGCCAGGCGGCGCTCGACCTGCATCAACAGCTTCGGGCCTACGCCGAGGACAAGGGAATCAAGGTCGCCGCCGTACCGACACGCTAGCGGCACCACCGCCGGCGTCGTAGATTGAACGGCGATGCGCGACGACCTGATCGTTCGAGACGGCTACCTGCAGCACGGCGCCCAGCGATATCGCTGCGCCATTGGCGCTGGCGGGGTCGTCCGCGACAAGCGCGAGAGCGACGGCGGCACGCCAGTCGGCCGTTTTCTGCTGCGCTACCTGTACTACCGACCGCACCGACTGGCCCTACCGACGACGGTACTACCATGCCTGGCCCTGACGCCGGAGGATGGCTGGTGCGACCAGCCGGATGACCCCCGGTATAACCAGCCGGTCCCACGGAACTACCCCGGTCGCCACGAGACGCTCTGGCGCGAGGATCACCTGTACGACCTGATCGTCATCCTTGGCCACAACGACCGGCCGGCACGACCGGGCCTTGGCAGCGCCATCTTTCTACACGTCGCAGGCCCGGAATACGGCCCGACCGAGGGTTGCGTCGCCGTCTCATGCCCGGATTTACTGGCCATACTCGAGCACTACCGCCCTGGCCAGCATCTCGTCGTCAATCCGTAGGACCGGTGTAGCTGGGGCGGTGCCCGAAGATCGCGGTGCCGACCCGGACGTGCGTAGCGCCGCACGCTACGGCGACCTCGTAGTCGGCGCTCATACCCATCGACAACTTCGCCAGGCCGGTACTACCCGCCAGCTCCCGCAGCAGCGAGAAGTGCAACGATGGCTCGTCGTCGACGGGCGGTATACACATCAGCCCGACGACCGGTAGGGCCAGCTCGTCGCGACAGTAGTGCACGAATTTCTCGGTCTCCGCCGGTGGTATGCCCGCCTTCTGCGGCTCCTCGCCGGTGTTGACCTGGACGAAACACTCCATCGCCTTGTCCTGCGCCTTGATCTCGCGGGCGACGCGGTCGGCGATGCGCTGGCGATCGATGGTCTCGATCACGTCGAACAGTTCGACGGCCCGGTGCACCTTGTTGGATTGCAGCGGTCCGACGAGGTGTAACGTGAGGTCCGAGAAATCGTCCCGCAGCGCCGGCCACTTGCCCTCGGCCTCCTGCACCCGGTTTTCGCCGAAGGTGCGGTGCCCGGCGACGATGGCCGGCCGGATGCGGTCGATGCCATGCACCTTGGTGATCGCGACCAGGGTGACGTCTTCCGGCGGCCGGCTGGCGGCGCGGCACGCGTCAGCGATATGTGCCTTCACCGTCGCCAGGTTGCTTGGCACGTCGACGGATTCTGTCACAATCCCGGCGTCGCTCATGTCTCGTTTCCCGATCCTTGGATGCCCCGAACGTTAGCAGCCGCCGCGAGACGCCTCAATCGCACGGCCTGCGGCCTGCCGTCGCTATGGCTGATGACAGACGAGGACCGTCTGCCCGATCCGACGTCCGTGCTGCCCGCGCTGGCGCGCGCTCGTGGCGGGGTGATCCTGCGGTATCGCTCCCCGGCGGCGCATGTTGCTGAAATCGTTCGGATACGGCGCCTCGCCCGCACCGCTGGCGTGCCGGTTCTGATCTCAGGACCATTGCGCCTGGCACGGCGGCTGGGTCTCGACGGCGCGCATTATGCCGAAGCGCGGGCGGCCGCGACGCCGGGACCGCCGAGACGGACGCTTTGGCTCACCTGCACGGCTCACAATGCGCGGTCGTTGGCGACGGCGGCGCGGATCGGCGCCGACGCGGCGGTCGTGGCACCGGCTTTCCCCACGGTCAGCCACCCCGGCGCGCCTGTGCTGGGCGCCGTGCGTTTCGCGCGGTTGGTGCGGGACGCAAAAGTGCCGATCATCGCGCTGGGTGGGATCGATTCGCGCACCGTGGCACGCCTGCCACCTCATGTTGCCGGAATCGCGGCGATCGGGGCGCTGGCGCGCGAGCTCAGTCGGCGATCCGCGCGTTGAACGCGATGCAGATGCGTTCGCCGGGGCCCTTGAACGGCATCACGGCGTGTTCGTAGTAGCTGGGGAACACGATCAGGTCACCAGGTAGCGGGTTCAGCGGGTGCGCGGAGACCTGGTTCGGCAGGCGCATGGAGTTCGCCCGCGGGCGCGGATCGATGAAGGTGATGCATCCGTGCGGCTGGCCGGGTCGCACGTCGCGGAGCTGGTCCGGCACCGACACGTAGTAAACCCCGGAGATGTTGGCGTCGGGGTGAATGTGCTGCTGGTTCATATCGCCCTGTCGCATGACGATGCCCCAGCCCCAGAATTTCAGGTTGATGTTGTCAGGCGGCCGCGTGCATTCGGCGGCCAGCAGCGGGTTCATGTAAGCGACGATGGCGTCGGTGATGAGCTGGCGCAGCGCCTTGATCGGCGGTTCGGTGCTGTTCAACAGCTTGGTATCGGAGTGGTAGCCACCGATGTTCGAGGTGTCGTGGATCTTGTTGCGGGCGTTGCGCTCCATCTGCAGCAGCAGCTTGCGGAGGCCCTTGTTCATCTCGTCGCGATCGCTGTAGCGCCGTCGCAGGAGATGCGTCGGGAAGTGCGTGAACAGCTCTTCCTCGTAGCCGGCTTGCGATTCAGCCATGACGATCCAGCAGCGCTCGGCCCGCATCCGACAGGCGCACGTCGCGGCCGGCGAACTCCACCAGGCCGTCGTCGACCGCGTCCTCCCAGACCGGCATGCGGGGGCAGGACGTGCGCCACGCTTCCATCACCTGCGAATAGGTGCGCGGCCGTTCCCCGACCCAGGCAAGAAACTGCAGCGTCAGGTGGCCGTTCGGGGTGTTCGGGTCGCTCGCCATCAACGAACTATGGGCATCGGAATCCCGCCGATCAAGGCCGGTGCGTTGCACGGTCGCAGGCGCCAGCCTATGGTTCGGCGCACCTTTGGAGACCCGGATTTCTCGATGCGCCTGAACCTCGGATGCGGCGGCGACAAGCGCGACGGCTGGGTCAACGTCGACAAGTACGACGCGGCCGCGCCGGACCAGCTTGTCGACCTGGAAGCGTTTCCCTGGCCATGGGACGACGACTCGGTCGAACAGATCCTGCTGAAGCACGTGCTGGAACATCTGGGCCGCGATCCCGATGTCTATCTCAACATCTTCAAGGAGTTGTGGCGGGTTTGCCGGGCCGGGGCGGAAATCGAGATCGTCGTGCCGCACCCGCGCCACGACAGTTTCCTCAATGACCCGACGCACGTCCGCGCGGTGACGCCGGAGGGGTTGCAGATGTTCTCGCGCAAGGAGAACCGCAAGTGGCAGCGCGAGAAGCTGGCCAACACGCCGCTCGGTCTCTACATCGACGTCGATTTCGACGTGGCGAAGGTCGACATGACGCCGGCCGAGCCGTGGCGGACGCAGTTTCGCAAGGGCAAGCTGAAACCGGCCGAGCTGAACGACGCGATGCGGCGATTCAACAACGTGATCCTGGAGACGAACGTGGTCCTCAAGGTCGTGAAGCCGCTGCGCTGAGATGGCAAAGGCCAAGCGAAACGTCGCGACCGACCGGCCCGGGCTGACCCGGCCATTGCTGGAGTTTCGGGCAGCGACGGAGTTCAGCTTCGGCCAGAACAATGTCGGGTCCGACGGGCGCCAGTTCGGCGTCGCCGGCGAGCGCTACTTCACCTCGCTCACGCCGTTCGCGAACCAAGCGGTGCTGGCGAACCCGCGCCAGTTCAAGGTGTTGAACACCGCCGCCCGGTTGCCTTGCCTGCCGCGCGCGCGATGGGGCGACGATGTGTTTCGCGGCAAGCGCGTGCTGTTCTACCTGCCGACGGACGCGCTTGGCGAGAACGTGGCGATGCTGGCCTTCCTGCATGCGTTCGTGGAGCAACGCGGCGCGGCGGCGGTCGGCGTGTTCTGCGCCGCGTCGTCGGCCGACATCTACCGGACATCGGCACTGCCCACGGTCTACACGCTGTGGATCGGCCGTCGCGAGCTGAAGAGCTGGGACACCATCGTCGACCTGAACCAGCTCGAAGGCCGTCGCGAGATCGAGTTCTGGCCGGTCGACATGGAGATCGGCCTGCTGGAGGCCTTCGGCCTGGCACCGAGCGAGAGCTATCCCAGTATGGCGAGGCCAATCGGGAAGCCGAAGGGCGAGCTGAAGATCGGTGTGCTACCGCTGGCGACGTCGCCGCTTCGAACCTTGCCGCCGGACGCGATCGTGCCGCTCACTTCGGCGCTGTTCGATTTCGGCGACGTCCATCTGTGCCTCAACCGGCTGCAGCACCAGGGCGTGCTCTACGGCAACACCGTCGCGGGCAAGCTGTCGCCGGGCGTGACGGTCACTCCCGGTTTCGATTCGATCGCAGCGCTGCTGCGCGCGATTGAGGGGTTCGACTACGTGGTGCTCGCCGACTCAGGGCCAGCGCACATGACAAAGCTGTTCGCGGTGCCGGGTGTGGCGATCTACACCTCGGCACCGGGGGACGTGCTGCAGGGTCGGTTCGCCAACCTGGCGCGCTGGCACGTGCCGTTCGAGGGGCCGCATTGCACGGCGCCATGCGGTTTGGCCAAGGTGCGTCAGACAGCTGACGGTCGGATCGGCTGCATGGGTTCGCTCGGCGTCACGGTCGAGGACCTGCCGAGTGCTGGCGGCGGCGCGGACCCATCGGCGGTAGAACGGTTGATGCGCGAACCCGTCCCCTGCGTGGCCGCGCTGGCCGACGACCCGCGGCCGATGATCGACTTCGTCGTCGCCGATCTGGAGTCGCGGCTCTAGAAGCTGACCGCGGTGCCGAGCAACAGGACGGTGTGTTCGCCGTCCGGCGTGTGCGGCAAGCCACCCGGCGCGCGGGCGGAGCGGTAGTCGTAGTGCTGCACGCCGCCGGCGATCAGGATGCCGGGGCCGAGTTCGTAGGTCACGCCGATCGAGAAGTAGTCGCCTTCGTCCTCGTCGAAGCCGGCGAGGGTCAG
>CAZVLI010000018.1:0-14393 GCA_964627965.1 uncultured Rhodospirillales bacterium | reverse complement strand
GCTCGCGAGTTGGAACAGCAATTCGCCGAGAAGGGCGTCGCCTTCGCCGACGCGCCGATCGCCCGCACGCGGCAGGCGGCGCGCGACGGCACGCTATCGGTCATGGTCGGCGCCAGCGCGGACCTGTTCGCCAAGCTGGAGCCCGTGATCGCCTGCTACGCCTCCGACATCACCCACTGCGGCGGTGTCGGCACCGGCCAGATCGCCAAGATCATGAACAACATGCTCTTGTTCCAGCAGGTGAACGCCCTGGCCGAGGCCCTGACCATCGGGCGGCGCGCCGGGATCGACGCCGATGTGCTGTTCGACGTCGTCGCCAAGGGTTCCGGCGATAGCTTCGCGCTGCGCAACCACGGCCGGAAGGCGATGCTGCCGGGCGTGTTCCCGAAGCGCGCCTTCTCCGCCGAGTATGCACTGAAGGACTTGAGCTACGCGCTGGAGCTGGCGAAGGAGACCGGGGTCGATGCCGCCGGCGCCCTGAATGTCGACCGCGTGCTGCGCGCGGCCATCGAGCACGGCAACGGCGAGGGCTACTTTCCGGTCCTGCTCGCCGAGCTGGACGAGACGCTGAAACCGGAACTTCCGGACGGAGACTGAGCGATGCAGCCCTTCCCCGATCATCCTTTCCTGCGCGGCAACTACGGCCCAGTGCTGCTGGAGGCCGACGCGCCCGACCTGGTGATCGAGGGCGAAGTGCCGAAGGAACTGAACGGCACGCTCTACCGCAACGGGCCGAACCCGCGCTTCCCGCCGCGCGGCAAGGGCCACCACTGGTTCCTCGGCGACGGCATGGTGCACGCGTTCAATATCGCCGACGGCCGCGTGAGCTACCGCAACCGCTGGGTCCGTACCGGCAAGTTCGTTGCCGAGAGCGAGGCCGGCGAACCGCTGTTCGGCTCCAGCTTCGGGCCGATGGGCCATGACCCGCGCGCCGCCAACCTGAAGCGGAACGTGGCCAACACCAACATCGTCTGGCACGGCGGCAAGCTGCTGGCGCTGGAGGAAGGCAACCCGCCGGTCGAGCTCGACCCCGTGAGCCTGGAAACAAAGGGCCCGTGGACCTTCGACGGCGGCTATGCCGGCCCGTTCACCGCCCATCCGAAGATGGACCCGGAGAGCGGCGAGATGCTGTTCTTCGGCTACCAGGCCAAGGGGCCGGCGAGCCCGTTCCTGTCCTACGGCGTGATCGGCGCCGACGGCACACTGACGCGGCTGGAATTCATCGAGGCGCCCTACTGCGCGATGGTGCACGACTTCGTCACCACCGACCGGCACATCATCTTCCCGATCTTCCCGGCGACCATCGACGTGCAACGCATCATGGCCGGCGGCCCGGCCGTCGCCTGGGATCCGAGCAAGGCCAGCCACATCGGCATCATGCCGCGCGACGGTGGCGTCGAGGACCTGAAGTGGTTCGTCGGCGATCCCTGCTACGTGTTCCATCCGATGAACGCGTTCAGCGACGGCGACCGCGTGGTCTGCGACATGATGAAGTACGACCGCGTGCCGCTGTTCCCGAACGCGGACGGCAGCGGCGTCGGCACGCTGCGCAACACGCCGGCGACGCTCGTGCGCTGGACCTTCGACATGGCCGGCGGCACCGACTCCTTCGAAGAGACCGCGCTCGACGACCTGCCCGGCGAGTTCCCGCGCCTGGACGAGCGTCGCGCCGGCCTGAGCTACCGCCACGGCTACTTCGGCGCGGTGACCGGTGAAACCGACGACGCCGCCGGGTTCGATACCGTCGCTCACGTCGACCTGGAGACGGGCGCCCGCAACCTGTGGCGGCCGGGCGACGGCATCACGGTGATGGAACCGGTCTTCGTGCCGCGTGGCGAGACCGAGGGCGACGGCTGGCTGCTGGCCGTGACCTACCGCGCCGACGAGAACCGCTCCGACTTGGCGATCCTCGACGCGACCGACGTCGCCGCCGGCCCGGTGGCGCTGGCCCAGTTGCAGACCCGCGTGCCCTACGGCTTCCACGGCAACTGGCGAGGGGCCTGAGCCAGATGACAGTCGGACCGCCATTTCGCGCCGAACACGTCGGCAGCCTACTCCGTCCGCCGGCGCTGACCGCCGCCTTCAAGGAAATGCAGGCCGGCCGGCTCGATGCCGCCGGCTTCAAGGCCGCGCAGGACAGCGCAATCGCCGAAGCGGTGAAGTTGCAGGAAGACTGTGGCCTGCCGGTGGTAACCGACGGCGAGTTCCGCCGCATCTCCTATTGGGGCCACTTCCTCGGGCCGGTGGTAGGCCTCACGACGGTCGACTCGCCGTTCAAGTTCCGCGACGACAGCGGCGCCGAGCAGCCGTTTCTCGCGCCGCACGCGGAAAGTCCGGTGCGCCGCGCCAAGCCTATCTCCGGCAGCGACTTCGACTACCTGCGCTCGGTCAGCACCGCGACGCCGAAGGTCACCATGCCGACGCCGTCGACCTTCCACTTCTACGGCGGCAGCCAGGCGATCAAGCCCGGCCTCTACGCCGACGACGAAGCCTACTTCGCCGATCTGACGCGGGTGTTCCGCGAGGAGATCGCCGACCTCGCCGGCCGCGGCGCCACCTACCTGCAGATGGACGAGGTCGCACTGGCCATGCTGTGCGACCCGCAGATCCGCGAGATGGTCGCCGCCGACGGCCGCGATCCCGACAAGCTGATCGATCGCTACGTGCAGGCCATCGGCGAAGCCGTCGCCGACCGGCCGGCCGGCGTCGTCATGGGTGTGCACCTGTGTCGCGGCAACCTGCGTGGCAAGTATCTCAGCGCCGGCGGCTACGAGCCTGTGGCCGAGCGGCTGTTCCAGGCACCGGTCGACGCCTTCTTCCTGGAATACGACACCGAGCGTGCCGGTGACTTCGCGCCGTTGCGCTTCATGCCGAAGGGCAAGCGCGCGGTGCTCGGCCTGATCAGTTCCAAGGTGCCGGAACTGGAAAGCGTCGACGACCTCGCGCGCCGGCTCGACGAGGCATCGAAGGTCTGCCCGCTGGACCAGCTCGGCATCAGCCCGCAATGCGGCTTCGCCAGCGTCGTGTCGGGAAACCCGGTGACCATCGACGACGAGCGCCGCAAGCTGACCCGCGTGGTGGAGACGGCGCGACGCGTGTGGGGCGACGTCTAGGTTCGAGCGCGCCGATGGGCCCGAAGTCCTATCGCCCCCACAATCGTTGGCTGTAACATCCCGCGCATGGCCCGCTACGTTCAACGCGATCCCGCCGGCCGCATCCTTGCGGCCTATGCCACCGAACGGCCCGACGCCACCGAGGCGCTGGCCGACGACCACCCCGACCTCGTCGCCTTCCTGCTCGGCGTCGATCCCGGCGATCCGTCCGCCACGCTGCTGCGCTCCGACCTGGAAATGGCGCGTGTCGTGGAGGACATGATCGAGGTCCTGATCCGTCGCAACGTCATCCAGATCACCGATTTCCCGGAAGTCGTGCGCGACAAGCTGTTGCAGCGACGCCAGGCCCGCGGGCGCTTGGCCGGCATCGCCGAACTGATGCCGGACAGCGAAGACCAGATCCTCTAGGCTGCATTCGTCCCGAAACGGGACAACTTCACCTCGTACGGCTTGGCACGGCAATCGCTACGTGCCGGGGATGAGCCTGAGTTACGAGTTCGACTATTCAATGCGGGACAGCGGCGAGGCCTTCCTCGCCGACGTGCTGGACGGCCTCGACATGGCAATCGTCGTGATCGACCGAGAGGGCACCGTCTGCGCCTGGAACCGCGCGCTGGCGACGCTCACGGGCCTGCCGGCGGTTGCGGTCGAGGGTTTCCGCCTGCGCGAACGCTTCCCCGACCTCGACACCGCCTGGTTCGACGAACTCGCCGGCGAGGCGCGGCAGCTCGGCCGTGCGCGGCGCTACACCCCGGTTACCGGTCAGCGCGTACTGGCCGCGCTCGGTGTTGGCGACGGCGCGACGCCGACAGCGTGCTCCATCGTGCGGGTCGGCCGCGACACGGACCACGAGGACAGCCTGTGCCTCGCCTTCCAGTTCGGCCCTAGCGCTCCCTGAGCGCCGTTTCGCGCGCGCGCAGGATCGGGTTCAGCACGTAGTCGAGGATCGACTTGCGCCCGGTCAGGATGTCGACCGTGGCGGTCATGCCGGGAATGATGGGCAGCGGATCGGACTCGGTGCCAAGATGGTTGCGCTCGGTGCGCAGCCGGATCACGAAGTAGCTCTCGTCGTCCTCGTCGGTGATCGCGTCGGCGCTGATCTGCTCCACCTTCGCCTTCAGGCCGCCATAGACCGCGAAGTCGTAGGCGGAGATGCGTACGTTGGCCTCCTGGTCGGCGTGCAGGAAGGCGATGTCCGACGGCCGCACCCGCGCCTCGATCAGCAGCCGGTCCTCCAGCGGCACGATCTCCACCAGGTCGGCGCCAGGCCGGACCACACCGCCCAGCGTGTTGACCATCAGACGCTTGACCGTGCCGCGCACCGGCGACCGCACCGCGGTGCGCAGCACCCGATCCTCGGCCGCCACGGTGGTCGCCTCCAGCGTCGCGAACTCCGTGCGCGCCTCGTTCAGCGCCGCCTGTGCCTCGGCCTTGAAGGTCGCGCGGTGCTCCTCGATCCGTCGCTCGGCCTCCTCGATCGCCGACTCCGCGCGCGGGATCGCCAGCCGCGTCGCATCCAGCGTGCCACGCAGATCATTCACCTGACGCTTCAGCCGCAGCAGCTCCACCCGGCTGATCACGCCGCGTTCCGCCAGCGGCTCGGTGACCTTCAGCTCCTCCGCCGCGAGACTGTAGGCCTGCCGGTCCCGGCCGAGGTTGCTTTGCAGTTCGGCCAGTTCCTGCCGCTTCTGCGCCGCCTGGTTCTCCAACACCGCGACCGCCGCCGCCAGTTCCGCCTGACGCGAGTCGTAGAGCGCCTGCTCGTTGGCTTTCAGTTGCGGCCTTTCCGTTGCCTCTTCCGGCCATTCGGGGGCCTGCAAGTCGACCTCGGCCGACAGCCGCGCGATCTGGAACAGCCGCGCCAGGCGTCGCTCCTCGGTTTCCCGCAAGCTCGACTGGAAGGTCGTGTTGTCGATCCGCAGCAGCACCTGGTCGCGTTCGACGATCTCGCCTTCCTGGATCAGGATCTCCGCGACGATGCCGCCTTCCAGGTTCTGCACCACCTGGACCTGGCCGGACGGGATCACCTTGCCGGAACCGCGCGTCACCTCGTCGATCATCGTGCTGTGCGCCCAGTACACGGCCAACACGACGAGGTACACGACGAGCAGCAGCAGCAGGGTCGCCGCCCGCCGCGGCCCGCGCAGCGACACCGCGCGCACGTCGCTCAGGAAATCCGCATCCTCCCAGCGCGGAGTCGCCATCAGTCGGCTCCGCCGTCGCCGGCGCCCTCGGCGGCGCGCAAGCGACCCTGGGCAAGGCTTTGCAGCACCTTGTCCTTCGGCCCGTCAGCGACCACCTGACCGCCGTCGAGCACGATCAGGCGATCGACCAGCGCCAGCATCGACGAGCGGTGCGTCACCACGATCACCGTGCGGCCGGAATGCGCCTCGGCCATGCGTTGCAGGAACCGACGTTCCGTGGCGTTGTCCATCGCGCTGGTCGGCTCGTCGAGCATGATCAACGGCGGGTCGAGCAACAGCGCGCGCGCCACCGCGATGGCCTGGCGCTGGCCGCCGGACAGGCTCTCGCCACGCTCGCCGACGATCATGTCGAGGCCGCGCGGGTGCTGGCTGGTGAACTCGTCGACGCCGGCCAGCCGGGCCGCGCGCAGGATCGCCTCGTCGTCCGCGTGCGGTGCCCCATAGGCGATGTTCTCGCGCACCGTGCCGTAGAACAGATAGACGTCCTGCGCGACGAAGCCGGCGGCCCGGCGCAGGTCGGCGGGATCGATCTGGCGCATGTCCGTGCCGTCGACCAGCACCGCGCCCTCGCTCGGCTCGTAGAGGCCGAGGATCAGTCGCACCACCGTGCTCTTGCCCGAACCGATACGACCGATGATGCCGACACGCTCGCCCGGCGCGATATGGAACGAGACGTTGCGTAGCGCCGCGAGCTCTTGTTGCGGGTAGTGGAAGGTGACGTCGCGGAATTCGATGTCCCCTTCGATCACCGGGCGGTGCAGAAAGCGCTGACCGTCCGGACGGTCGATCGGCAGCTTCATGATCCGGTTCAACGCGCCGAGCGAGGCCATTGACTGGTTGTAGCGGGTCAGCAGGCCGGCGATCTGGCCCAACGGCGCCATCGCCCGCGTCGACAGCATGGTGCAGGCGACCAGCGCGCCGACCGTGAGCTCGCCATTGTTGATCAGCACCACGCCGACAACGATCACCGACACCGTCACCAGGCTCTGCACCGTGGCGGAGAAGTTGACCGCCAGCGCCGAGAGCAGCCGCGCCTTCAGGCTCGACTGCGCGGTCAGGCCGACCATCTCCTCGTACGCACGCTGTGCCCGGCCCTCGGCGCCCAGCCCCTTGATCGTCTCCAGGCCGCCCAGCGCCTCGACCAGGATGGCGTGTTTCTGCGCCGACTCGCGGAAGGTCCGGCGCACCACGCGGTCCATCGGGATCTGCAGCAGCAGCCCGACCACCAGCACCGCCGGCACCGCCAGTATCAGCACCCAGGCCACCGGCCCACCGATGAAGGCGACGACGGCGACGAACAGCGCCACGAACGGCACGTCGACCAGGGCGACGATGGTCGCGGAGGTGAAGAATTCCCGCAGCGCCTCGAACTCCTTCACGTTGTTGGCGAAGGCCCCGGCCGACGCCGGCCGGTGCGCCATGCGGATGCCGAGCACGTGCGAGAATATCCGGCTGGCCAGCAGCACGTCGGCGCCGCGCCCGGCGACGTCGACGAAATCGCCGCGCAATGTGCGCATCAGGAAGTCGAACAGGTAGACGACGACGATGCCGCTCGCCAGCACGCCCAGCGTCTCGGTCGCCTGGTTCGGCACCACGCGGTCGTAGACGTTCATGATGAACAGCGGCATCGCCACCGCGAACAGGTTGACCAGCGTCGCCGCGACGATCACCTGGGCATAGATCCACCAGAACTTCGCCAGCGTGCCCCAGAACCAGCTCTTGCCGCGCCCACCCTCGAACTCCGCGCTGCGGCGGTCGTAGCGGAAGCGGGGCTGCACGAACAGCGCGAGGCCTGCGTACTGCGCCTCAAGTTCGGCCAGCGGCAAGGTCCGCGTACCCTCGCCGCTGTCCGGGAAAATCACTTCAGCGGTAACGCGCCCCGGCCGCGCCACCAACACGCAGGCCTGACGGTCGTTCAGCAGAAGAACCGCCGGCAGGACCAGGTCGGATATCGCTGATAGCCGGCGGCGAACCACGCGCGCGGAAAGATCGGCACGCTCTGCGGCCCGAACGGCCAACCCCGGCGTCAGCCGGCCATCGACCAGCGGCAGGCCCGCGGTCAGCGCCTGGGCCGAGAACGGGCGTTCATGAATCTTGGTGATGGCGACAAGGCACGCCGCGAGCGGATCGTCGGTAGCCATGCCCGTCGACTCAAGCGACCAGCCACCGTCGACGGGCGCCGTCTTCGCCGCGTCCGGAGCCGGTTGGTCGTCCGCCGCCTGATCCGTCATGTCGTCGAGCCGATTCACCGTGCAGTTCAGAGTCTAAATGAGCCTGAAAGGTTACAACACCGAAAACAGCAACGAATCCATGCTCGTAGCCAATATTGAACAGTTAACCTTGGTGCTTTAAACCTTGCCACCGGGGACCGGCGCAACGAGTTGACGCGCGCGATCGGAGCGGCGTTTGACAGACATTCGGACAATAGCGTGACAGGCTCCCGCCTTTGCTTCGTCTTGGCTGCGCTGATGGCGCTTGTCCTATGGCGTCCGGCCGACGCGCAAACCCTGCAAGACGTGGTCAGCCGAGTCGTCATCGAGCATCCCGAGGTCCGCGCGGCGGCGGCCAACCGGCGCGCGATCGACGCCGAGTACGACCAGGCCCGGGCCGGCTTCAAGCCGACCATCGACCTCGATGCCGCCACTGGTTATCAGCGTGACGACACCCTGGCCACGCGACAGCGCGCCGGGCGCGGTACGGGCAGCGGGACGGTGGACGCCTGGCGCAACGAGGCCCGCCTGACTCTGCGGCAGATGCTGTTCGACGGCCGCGACGTGCTGGCCCAGGTCGATCGGGCCCGCGGGCGGCAACGTTCGGCGGCCTGGCGCATCGCCGACACGGCCCAGTTCCAGGGCCTGCGCGCGGTCGAGGTCTACCTGGAGGTGCTGCGCCGGCGCGAACTGGTTCGGCTGGCCGAAGCCAACTTCCAGATCCACATCGACATCCTGGAGAAGTCCCGCGAGCGCGCCGAGAGCGGCGTCGGCCGCGCCGCCGACCTCGATCAGGCCGAGGCCCGCCACGCCCGCGCCGCGGCCGCATTGATCAAGTCGCGCGGCGACCTGCTGGAATCCCAGGACAACTACGTCCGCGTCGTCGGCGAACAGCCGGGCGAGTTGAGCGACCCGACGGTGCCGCGCGCCGAGATTGCGCCCGATCTGCCGACGGCCCTGTCGCGCGGCCAGGCCGACCATCCCGCGATCCACGTCGCGCTCGCCGACATCGCGGTGACCGAGGCCGACTCGCTACGCGCCGACGCCCCCTTCTACCCGCGCATCGAGCTGGAGGTCAGCGGCGCGCGGGAGAAGAACGTCGAGGCCACCAGCGACACGTCGACGACCCTCTCCGCCCTGCTGCGTCTGCGCTACAACCTGTATCGCGGCGGCGCCGACAAGGCACGCCAGCGCGAGACCCTGGAGCGCGAGTACGAGAGCCGCAGCGTGCTGGACAACATCCGGCGCATCGTCGACGAGGATGTCCGCACGTCGTGGCACGCGTTGATGACGGCCGAGGAGCGGCAGCCCGCGTTGGATCAGCACGTGATCTCCGCCGACCGTGTGCGGTTCGCCTACCGGGAACAGTTCGATATCGGCGACCGCAGCCTGCTCGATCTGCTGTACTCGGAGAACGAGCTTTTCGCGGCGCAGTCCAACGCGGTGACCGGCAAGTACCTGTCCATGCTCGCCGCCTACCGTGTGCTCACCGCCAGCGGCCGGCTGTTGCAGGCGATGGCTATCGAGGCACCGGAGGACGTCAGCCGCCGGGCCGGGCCGGAACTTTGCGGACCCGACGGCCAGATCGGCTACTCGCCGAACTGCTGGGTCGATCACGTTCTAGAATAGGACGAAGGCACCGCCGGCCGCGGTCTGGCGCATCGTCAGCCGGGCGATCCGGACCCGCCCGGCAACCACAAGATTGACGATCCCCTCCACCGGCATCCCCCCGGACTGACGCTGGCAGCGTCGCCACACGTCGTTCAGCGCATCGCGCGCGCCGCGGGCCACCATCACGTCGATCGGCCGGCCGTCGACCGCCTCGGCCGGCACCCCGATCCAGTCCAGGAACCCGGCGCTGCGCGCAACGACCTTCCGTTCCCGATCCAGCAACAGGACCGGCGCGCGCACCAGCGCCAGCAACGCCAGCGCGTCGCCGCGCGCGCCGGCGGCGCTGAGTTCGGCCAAAGCCGTCTCGCGCGCCGCGAGTTCGGCCGCCAAAGTCCGGAAACAGTGGAGACGCAAGGCCGACGTGAAGTTCTCCGACGCCGGCACCTCGCGACGCAGCCGCGTCAGCAGCGCCGCGAGGGTGTCGCCCTCGTCCGCCGCCTGACGCTTGAGCAACCGCCAGAAATCATCCTCGATCTGGATCGAGGTCACCCGGCCATCGATCCGTACCGACCGTCGCTTCACCCGCCCGCGCCCATCCTGGTCCCCGCGTTTACCATACGGAAAATTTACCTTTCTCCGCGACTCTGGGGCCTGTGTTCACGGAGTATCGCCCAGGGGTCATGAACGCACCTCACGAGCATCTGGAGAAGCTGATCAACCTCGCTAGCGAGCCCTCGACCGACAAGCGTCGAGAGCTGCTCGAGGAGGTCACCGACATGTTCCTCGAGAAGCCGGCCGCGCATTCCGATCGCGAGACCGAGCTGTTCGGGGAAGTGATGGGCAAGGTCGCCTATCAGGTCGAGATGCAGGTACGCCAGAAACTGGCGCAGCGGTTGTCGCAGGTCGACGAGTCGCCACGCGACCTCATTGTGTCGCTGGCCAACGACGAGATCGAGGTGGCCGCGCCCATCCTGCGCCACTCCGGCGTGCTGCAGGAAGAAGACCTGATCGCCGTCGCGAAGAACAGGGGGCAGGGTCACCTGCTTGCCGTGTCGCAGCGCGAGATCGTGCCCGAGGCGGTATCCGAGGTCCTGGTCGACCGTGGCAACGACGACGTCCTGGTCACGCTGGCGCGCAACAACGGCGCCGAGTTCTCGCGCGAGACCATGGGCAAGCTGGTCGACAAGTCGGAACACATCGAGGACCTGCAGCGCCCGCTGGTGGAGCGTCACGACCTGCCGGCGGACATGATGCACAACATGTTCTGGTGGGTGTCCTCCGCGCTGCGCGAGTACATCGCGACCCGCACCGACGTCGACGAGTCGATCCTGGAAGACGTGCTGGAAGAGACCCGCGTCGACCTGGAATCGCAGATCCGCTCGAACGAAGAAGAGCTGCTCCGCGCCGCGCGCAAGGTGCGCAAGATCCACCGCGCCGGTCAGCTCAACGAAATCGCGCTGGTGCAGTTCCTGCGCCAGAAGGAAATTCCGAACTTCATCGTCGCCTTCGCGTTGCTCTGCGAGGTCGACATGCAGACCGCGCGCCGCATCCTGTTCGATCCGGGTCACGAGGGCCTGGCGATCGCCTGCAAGGCCACCGGGTTCGACCGCACCACCTTCTCGGCCATCGTGCTGCTGGGCGACGAGAACGGCGAGAAGCGCACGCACTCCGCCAAGGCAGTCGCCAACCTGATGAAGCTGTTCGACCGCATGCCGGTCGACTCGGCCAAGCGCACGATGCGCTTCTGGCGCATCCGCAAGCAGATGGCGGCGAACGAGGCCGCCAACCAGGAGCAGCAGGCCGCCACCGGCTGAGCCTGCTATCATCGCCCCGTTCGAAGACCGAGAGGGGACGATGCCGGAACTCCACGAATTGACTGTCCGCGAGGCCGCCGCCGGCATCGCCAGGGGCGACTTCACCAGCCAGGCGCTGACCGAAGCCTGCCTGTCGCGCATCGAGGCCCGCGAACCGGATGTGCAGGCCTGGATCCATCTCGACGCCGACGCCGCCTTGCGTCAGGCCAAGGCGCGGGATGCGGAAGCGTCTCGTGGGCCGCTGCACGGCGTCCCGCTCGGTCTGAAGGACATCATCGACACGGCCGACATGCCGACCGGCTACGGCTCGCCGATCTACGACGGTCATCAGCCGAAGACGGATGCGTCCGTGACCGCCTTCCTGCGCGCGGCCGGCGCCGTGATCGTCGGCAAGACCGTGACCACCGAGTTCGCCGGCCCGCATCCCGGCAAGGCGCGCAATCCGCACAACCCGGCACACACGCCCGGCGGCTCTTCCAGCGGCTCTGCTGCGGCCGTCGGTGCCCGCATGGTGCCCCTGGCGTTCGGCAGCCAGACCGCCGGTTCGGTGATCCGGCCAGCGTCGTTCTGCGGCGTCGTCGGCTACAAGTCCACCTTTGGCCAGTTGCCGACGGTCGGCATGAAGGCACTGGCGCCGAGCATGGACACCCTCGGCACCTTCACCCGCGCCGTTGCCGACATTGCCGTGGTCCGCGCCGCCCTGATCGGCGCCCCGGCCAACGTCGCCACGCTCGACCAGCCACCGCGCGTCGCGCTGTGCCATACGCCGATGTGGGCCCAGGCCGACGCCGACAGCCAGCGCGCGCTGGAGGACGCCGGCAAGGCGCTGGCCGAGGCCGGCGCCGAGGTCACGACGTTCGAACTGCCAGGCAGCTTCGACGACCTGGTCGATG
Organism: uncultured Rhodospirillales bacterium; assembly: GCA_964627965.1. Lineage (GTDB taxonomy): Bacteria > Pseudomonadota > Alphaproteobacteria > JAVKFY01. The sequence goes on along the minus strand of CAZVLI010000018.1, from coordinate 2,548 downwards.
CACACATCGCCGCCATGTGCTTCGAGATCCACAACGCCTTCGGCTGGGAGCTCGGCAACCACCGCGACAAGCTGAGCGACGACTTCATGAGCATGATCGTCGGCGGCGGAACGGCCGAGGCCTACGACAAGGTACTGGCCGCCAGCGCGCATCGCGCCGAGGCGGCACAGCTCCTGCCGGTGATCTTCAACCGTTTCGACGCGTTGCTGGTGCCAAGCGCGCCCGGCGAGGCGCCGGCGGGACTGGACTTCACCGGCGACGCGATCATGAACCGGATCTGGTCTTACCTCGGCGTGCCCTGCGTCAGCCTGCCCTTCGCGACCGGCGCCAATGGCCTGCCGATCGGCGTGCAGATCGTCGGTGCGCAGGGCGAGGACGAGAAGGTGCTGAGCGTCGCCGCCTGGGCCGAAGCCAAGCTCTAGGTGCGGCGCCAGGTCGCGCCCTCGACATAACCCGGCGGCGCTAAGCTAGAAGCCAAGACCATTGCGGGCGCGCCATCACGCCCGCACCGCTTCATGCGACACGTCCATGCGAGGGAGGAACGCATGACGGAGACCGCAAACGACACGTTGCCGGCAAATCGAGCTACCGGGCCGGCGCTGCGCAAGATCGCCATCGTCGACATCCTCGGCGCCATCGCCGCGGGCATGCGCGACTTCCGCAACGCCCCGCTCTACGGCTTCGGCATCGGGGCGATCTACACCATCGGCGGCTGGGTTCTGATCATGCTGCTGCTGCGCTTCGACCTGCCCTTCCTGGTCTATCCCCTGGCGGCGGGTTTCGCCCTGATCGCGCCGTTCGTCGCCACCGGCTTCTACGCCGTCAGCCAGGCACTCGAGCGTGGCGAAACCCTGTCATGGTCGGCTGTCTGGCGCGCGGTGCGGGGCGCGCTCGGCCGTGACCTCGGCTGGATGGCGCTGGTTACCGGGTTCTCGCTGTTCATCTGGATGGACATCGCGGCGCTATTGTTCTTCGGCTTTCTCGGCCTGAAGGCTTACAGCGCCGCCGAACTGCTGCGCGAGATCTTCACCACGCCGATGGGACTGCTGTTCCTGCTGATCGGCAACGCCGTCGGCACCGCCCTGGCGCTAGCGGTGTTCTCGTTCTCGGTGATCAGCTTTCCGCTGCTGTTCGATCGCGACATCGATTTCATCACCGCGATGATCACCAGCGTCAAACTGGTCCTCGCCAGCCCGAAGGCGATGGTGTTCTGGTGCGCCACCATCGCCGCGCTGATCGCATTGTCCTTGCTGTCGGGACTGGTGGCGCTGCCGGTCGTATTGCCGATCCTCGGCCACGCATCCTGGCATCTCTATCGCCGCGCGGTGGTACTGCCAGCCAACAGCGACTGAGCGACAACCTAGCTGGCGATGCGGACGTCGTCCCCGCTCTCATCGGCGATCCGCGATGCCGGCAGCACGACCGAGATGTGCGTCCCCTTGCCGACCTCGCTGTCGATCCGCAGGTCGCCGTCGTGCAGTTCCAGCAACGATTGGGTCAGCGGCAGGCCGAGGCCCGTACCCTCGTAGCGGCGAGCCAGTTCGCTGTCGATCTGACCGAACGGGGCCAGCGCACGCGGGATGTCCTCTTCGGCGATCCCGATGCCCGTGTCGGCCACCACGACCACGACATTGCCGTCCTCATCGATCTTGCCGGTCACATCGACCCTGCCGTCCTGCGGCGTGAACTTCACCGCGTTCGACAGCAGGTTCAGGAATATCTGCTTCATGCGGCGCTCGTCGACGACCACCGGCGGTAACTCGTCCAGCCCGCACAGCGTGAAGATGACCTTGCCCTGCTCGGCCCGGTCGCGCACCAGTCGCAGCGCCGCTTCCACGGTGTCGGCGAGATCGCAGAGTTCGTCGTGCAGTTCGACCTTGCCCGCCTCGAGCTTCGACAGGTCGAGGATGTCGTTCAGCAGATCCAGCAGGTGCGTGGCGCTGACATGAATGTCGCCGGCGTAGTCCTGATAGCGCTCCGCCGCCGCCGTACCGAACAACTGATCCCGGATCACCTCGGCAAAGCCGATGATCGCGTTCAGCGGCGTGCGCAGTTCGTGGCTCATCATCGCCAGGAACTCCGACTTCGCCCGGTTGGCGCTTTCCGCCTCGTCCCGCGCCGCCTTCAGCACGGCCTCGCGGGCCATGCGCTCGGTGATGTCGCTGCCGGTGCCGCGGAAGCCCTTGAAGGTGCCTTCCGCGTCGAAGATCGGCTTGCCGTTGATCGACAGCCACACCCTGGAACCGTCCGCGTGCACTCGCGGGTGGACGAAGTTGCGGAACGGCCGGTGACTGTGCAGGTCGTCGAGATGCGCCTGAAACACTTCCGGATCGACCATCTTCGCGACGCCGGATTCTTCGCGGGTCTTACCCATCAACGCCGCCGCCGGAACACCGGTCATCGCCTCGAAGCGGCGCGAGAAGTAGGAGAACCGGAGCTGGTCATCCATCTCCCAGAACCAGTCGGAGGCGGAATCGGCGAAGTCGCGGAACCGTTCCTCGCCGGCCTTCAGATCGTCGCGCCGGGCGCGCGCCACGCTGTCGAGCAG